>NZ_JBITIE010000018.1:0-214293 GCF_044458665.1 Streptomyces sp. NPDC050422 | reverse complement strand
ACCACATCCACACCACCGGCATCGAGAAGAACACCCACGACAACCCCTTCGGCGCCGTCCTCTCCTTCCGCGGCACCCCCACCGACACCACCGTCGAACACACCCTGAGCGCGGCGATGCCGGACCTCTCGGACCTCTTCGAGGTGGGCGACGCGTCGAAGTTCGCCGTGGGGCAGTGGTGGGCCGTGGAGATCAACGCCCTGGCGGGGAAGTACGAGAGGGAGATCCAGCGCCTGGTCCAGGTCACCGACGTCGTCGATCCGGCGCACATCCGGGTCAACTACCAGATCGGCTGGGACCTGGCGGCCGGGCGAACCCTGACCTGGACCCGGGTCGAGCCCGTCGAGCGGGCCCACGTCCGCAACATGGTCTTCGAGGGCTGGGGCGAGGACGAGATGACCGGCTCGCACCCGGTCGCGTACGAGTACGCGGTGCGCTGCGACGTCTCCGGCATCGAGGCCATGGGCACCTTCTGGCCGGTGGTGATGCGCCGCTGGTGCACGTACTACCGCACCGAGCAGTGCTCGCTCACCAACCCGAAGTCCGTCACCTACGGCGGCGCGGGCTATCTCACCCAGCAGATCTACTGTCTGTACGGGCACGTGGAGGACTGTCACACCTCCAACGCCCGTCACCTCAACGACTTCACGGCCTCGGCCTACTGCTACGTCACCAACTGTCACGGCGACGGTGACGACGAGGGCCCATTCGTGACGCACGGCCAGTTCGAGCACGACCTCGTCTACACCGGCAACTCCGGCCTGATGACGTTCGCCAACTCCGGCGCGGCCTGGGGCGGCCGGGCCAAACGGATCACCGTGCGCCGGCACGCCTGCTCCTGGTTCGTCGCCCGCGTCAAGATCACCGATCTGACGCTGGAGGACGTCCTGGTCGTCGGCAAGGAGTCCCTGGCCGGTTCCGGGATGCTCTGGGTCAACGCCGACGGAGTGCAGCTGCGGGGCTGTACGGCCACCGGTCCGCTGATCGTCTCCCGGGCCTCGGACCTCTCCGCCCGCCCCAATGTCATCGCCGACTCCTCGTTCGCCTTCGCGGCGGGCGCGGAGGTCACCCAGGCAGGCGTCACCGTCCCGCTCACCCTCCAGCGCACCACGCTGAAGGGCGTCGACGGCGCGGCGTTCAACGGTACCGGGGCGCTCGTCGTCGACCAGTGCACCCTGACCGGCTCCAAGGACACCGCCCCCGTCTCGCTCGCCCACGCCGACATCACCGTCCTCGGCGGCGAACTCCGCGACACCGGGCTCAAGCTGACCTCGGCCAAGGACCAGCGCCTGCGCATCGACGGCACGCGGCTGTCCGGCACCAACAAGGACGGCGCCCTGCTCGCCCGTACCGGCTCCGGGCGCACCGTCGACTGGCAGCTCAGCGGCCTCGACTCGACCGCACCCAAGGGCACCGCCCATGTGCTGGTCACCGAGGGCACCAACCGCTACCGGGCCACCGGCTGCACGTTCACCGGCGGCCGGCTCGAACTGCGGCCCGCGGCCTTCGGCGCCACCGGTCATCTGCTGCACACCGGCTGCGTCGAGGACGGCACCGAACGCACCGCACTGCCGGACGAGGACGACCGCGTCGCCCACACCGCGGCCACGCTCCGCTTCTGACCACCCCGTTCATCAGGCACCACCGAGCACCAGGGATTCCCCGTGTCCACGCATACCCCGATCACCGGCCGGCCCGTGCGGGTCGCCCTCGTCGGCGCGGGCAACCGCGGTCTGACGTACGCCGAGTGGATCAAGGCACACCCCGAGCGCGCCGAACTCGTCGCCGTCGCCGATCCGCGTCCCGCCGCGCGGGCCGCCGCCGGTGCGCCCGTCGAGTTCGACGACTGGCGGCCCCTCGCCGAGAGCCGGATCGCGGACGCCGTGATCGTCGCCACCCAGGACCGCTTCCATGTGGAGCCGGTGCTGGCCCTGGCCGAAGCCGGTTACGCGATCCTCGCCGAGAAGCCCCTCGCCCCGACCGAGGAGGAGACCCGGCGGATCGTCGAGGGGGTGGAGCGGGCCGGGGTCCTGTTCGCGGTGTGCCACGTCATGCGGTACACCCCGTACACCGACCTGGTGAAGGGGGTCGTGGACTCCGGAGTGCTCGGGCAGTTGGTCTCCATCGACCATCTTGAGCCCGTCGGCTGGTGGCACTACGCCCACAGCTATGTGCGCGGACCGTGGCGCAGCGAGAAGGACTCGTCCCCAATGCTGCTCGCCAAGTCCTGTCACGACCTGGACTGGATCACGTACGTCATGGGCGGCCGGATCGAGCAGGTCACCGGTTTCGGCGGGCTGAAGCACTTCCGGCCCGAGAACGCCCCGGCCGGGTCCGCCGACCGCTGCCTGGACTGTGCGGTCGAGCACGACTGCCCGTACAGCGCGCTGAAGCTGTACATGCCGACGCTGCGCGACAAGGGCGCGGTCTGGCCGGTCACGCATGTCACCGAGGCGACGGACGAGGCCGGTCTCGTCGCTGCGCTGCGCGAGGGTCCTTACGGGGTCTGCGCCTACCGCGGCGACAACGACGTGGTCGACCACCAGGTGCTCGCCATGCAGCTGACCGACGGGGTGACCGCGACCTTCCAGATGGTGGCGTTCACCGAGCAGACGCACCGTCAGACCCGGATCTTCGGTTCGCACGGCTGGCTGGTCGGTGACGGCGAGCGGGTCACGGTGCAGGACTTCCGTACCGGCGAGTCGGCCGTCCACGAACTCGGCGCGTCCGGGTCGAACGCCGCCGACGGGCACGGCGGCGGGGACGCCGCGCTCGTCGAGGCGTTCGTCACCGCCGTCGCCACCGGTGACGCCGGGGCCGTCCGCTCCGGCCCCGCCACCTCGCTCGGCAGTCATCTCGCGGCGTTCGCCGCCGAACGTGCCCGGCACACCGGCACCGTCCAGACGGTCCCGGCGCAGTGACTACTTCTTCCCGAACCGCCCTCACGTCCTCGGAGGACCCCCTCATGTCCCGTCTCCTCACCCGTCGTTCCAGAGTCCGCGCCCTGGCCGTTCCCGTCATGGCCACCGCGCTCGCCGCCGGTGTGCTGGCCGGCTGCTCCGGCAGCGGCGACGACGGCAACACCGTCACCATGTGGACCTACCCGGTCATCTTCGACGAGGCCAAGAACAAGGCGTACTGGGACGGTCTGGTCAAGGCCTTCGAGAAGGAGCACGCGGGTGTCACGGTGAAGGTGGAGACCTTCCCGTGGGCCAACCGCGACACCGCTCTGGCCACGGCCATCGCCTCGGGCAAGGGCCCGGACGCGGTCTATCTGATCCCGGACCAGCTGCCCAAGTACGCCAAGAGCATCGTCCCGGCCGACGACTACATGCCGGCCGACGCCAAGTCCGACTACACGGACTTCGCCCTGAAGTCCGTCACGGTCGACGGCACGGCGCTCGCCACCCCGATCCTGACCAGCGCCAACCCGCTGATCTGCGACAAGCGCGTGTTCGCCGCCATCGGCGAGAAGACCTACCCGACGAGCTGGGCGGACCTGGAGGCACTGGCCCCGAAGCTGAAGGAGAAGGGCTACTACGCCACCAGCTACAGCGGTGACACCCAGCAGACGCTGAACATGACCTTCTACCCGCTGCTGTGGCAGGCCGGTGGCGACGTCTTCTCCGAGGACGGCAAGAACGTCACCTTCAACGACGCCGCCGGCGTCAAGGCGCTGACGTACCTGAAGAAGCTCGTCGACGGCGGCTACACGGACAAGGACCTGGTCACGACCACGCCCAAGCTGGAGCAGACCCCGACCGCCAAGGGCAAGGTGGCCTGTACGTGGCAGAACACCACGGCGGACGTCGAGCCTTTCTGGGGCAAGGAGAACATCGTCGTCCAGCCGCCGCTGAAGGACACCGCGTCGGTCGGCTACGGCACCGTGGGCGCGCTCTCGATGCTCAAGGGCGCCGACAAGAAGAACACCGGCGACTGGCTGAACTTCGTCGCCGAGTCGAAGAACGCGGCCGGCCTCCAGAAGGCCGCGGGCTTCTTCCCGGCCCGCAAGTCCGGCGGCGACCTGTACCCCGGCGATGCGCTCCAGAGCGCCGTCGGCGCCACGCTGCCGAGCATGGACGTGGGCCCGCTGCAGGACAAGGCCCGCGAGGTCCAGGGCATGCTCGCGCCGGAGATCCAGGCGGCGCTGCTCGGTAAGAAGAGCCCGCAGGACGCGCTGGACGCCGCGCAGAAGGCCGCGCAGGCGATGCTCGGCCGCTGACCGTCCTTTCGCGGGGCCGGACTCCGGCCCCGCCCCCTCGGGGGTACTCCCCCGACCTCCCGCAATTCCCCCGCACCGCAAGGAGATCCCCGTGGCAGTCGTCGCGGAACCCACCCGCCGGGGCCGTCGCAGCGGGCCGCAGGCGCGCCGCGAGGCCCGGATCGGCCTGCTCTTCGTCCTTCCGTGTTTTCTGCTGTTCCTCGCCTTCCGGTTCGGTCCGGGCGTCGCCGGTGTGCTGATGAGCTTCACCGACTACTCCCTCACCGGCGGCGGCAGCTTCATCGGGCTCGACAACTTCACCCGCCTGTGGGCCGACCCGCTGTTCTGGCAGGCGCTGAAGGTCACCGTCCTCTACACGGCGCTCGCCGTACCGGGCACGCTCATCGCGTCGGTGTCCCTGGCGCTGATCACGCGGCGCGCGTTCCGCGGGGCCAAGTTCTTCCGTTCGGTGTTCTTCCTGCCGGTCGTCACCTCGCTGGTGCTGGCCGCGACCGTCTTCGTGTGGATCTTCTCGACCGGCGGCCCGTGGTCCAGCCTGATGGGCTGGTTCGGGATGTCCGAGGGCTCCTGGCTCTCCGACGACGTGCTGGTGCTGCCCGCGCTCGCCATCGTCGGCGTCTGGTCCCGCTTCGGGTACGGGATGCTCATCCTGCTCGCCCGGATGCAGGACATCCCGCGCGAGCTGGAGGAGGCCGCCCTCACCGACGGGGCCGGGCCCTGGCAGCGGTTCCGGTACATCGTGCTGCCGCAGCTCAAGCCGGCGTTGTTCTTCCTCGCGGTGATCGAGACGACGGCGTCGTTCCAGGTCTTCGACGCCGTCTACACCATGACGGGCGGCGGCCCCGCCAACGCCAGCTACACGCTCGTCTTCCAGCTCTACGACGCGGGCTTCAAGTACTTCGACCTGGGTTACGCCTCCGCCATCGGTGTCGCGCTCTTCGTGCTGACCGTGGTGGTCGCCGTGATCCAGCGGCTCGTGATCGGGAAGGACCAGTGACCATGACCGCGGCACCCACAGAGACGAAGACCCAGCCCCCCGGCCGGACGCCCGCGCCCCGGGACCGGGCCGAACACCGGGCCGCGCGCAGACTGCGCAAGCTCTCCGAGCAGGACACCGTCCCGTACGGCATGCGCTCCACCCGGACCGGCCGGATCGCGCGCGGCGTGCTGCTGACGGTCGCCGCGCTCGTGACGGTGTTCCCGTTCTACGCGATGGTCGTGCTCTCCCTGAAACCGTCCGCCGCGGTCGACTTCCCCGGAAGCCTGCTGCCGTGGCCGATCACCGGCGAGGCGTACGACACCGTCATGGGCGCCCAGGACGTGCCGCGCTGGCTGCTGAACACGCTGGTCTACTCGGTCGTCTCGGTCGTCGGTGTGCTGCTGCTCGCCTCCCTCGCCGGGTACGCCTTCGCCAAGAAGCGCTTCCCGGGCCGGGAGACGATGTTCTGGTCGTTCCTGTCGATGGTGATGGTCCCGTACCACGTCACGATGATCCCGACGTTCGCGATGATCGCGAAGCTCGGCGGCGTGGACACGTACTGGGGTCTGATCGTGCCGACCCTGGCCAACGCCCAGGCGGTCTTCCTGATGCGGCAGTTCATCCAGGGGCTGCCGGACGAACTGTTCGAGGCGGCCCGGCTGGACGGCTGCAACGAGTGGCAGATCTTCTACCGGATCGTGCTGCCGCTGCTGAAGCCGATCCTCGCCACGCTCGGGGTGTTCGTCTTCCTGTGGCACTGGAACGACTTCCTGTGGCCGCTGGTCATCGGCCAGTCCACCGACATGCGCACCCTCACCGTCGGCATCGCCTCGCTCCAGCAGCAGAACGTGCCGCTCAACGTGGTGCTCTCCGGCTCCGTCATCGCGTTCGTGCCCATCTTCGCCGCGTACATGGTGGGCCAGCGCTACTTCACCGAGGGCGTCACCGCGTCCGGAATCAAGGGATAGCCGCACATGTTCACCGATGTGGCCGCACTCGAAGAGCGGCTCGCCACCCCCTCCCTCGCGCTCGTCGCCGATCTCGCCCGTCTCGAAGGCGATCTGCTGGTGCTCGGCGCGGGCGGCAAGATGGGCCCCAGTCTGTGCCGGCTGGCCCGCCGGGCGCTGGACGCCGCGGGCCGCGGGGACGTGACCGTGTACGCGGTCTCCCGCTGGTCCGACAAGGCCGCCGCCGCAGAACTCGAGGCGGCAGGGGTCCGGACCGTCGCCTTCGACCTGATGGACCCGGCCGCCGATCTGGCCGAACTGCCAGACGCCGGCAACGTCGTCTTCATGGTCGGCGCCAAGTTCGGTTCCGCCGGGGCTCCTTCGCACGCCTGGGCGGTGAACGCCGCGATGCCGGACAGGGTGGCGGCGCGCTGGTCGGGGGCGCGGATCGCCGCGTTCTCCACCGGCAACGTGTATCCGCTGGTGCCCGTCTCCTCCGGCGGCTGCACCGAGACGGACCCGGTCGGACCGGTCGGCGAGTACGCGATGTCGTGCCTGGGACGGGAGCGGATCTTCGCCCACGCGGCGCTGACCCGTGGCACCAGGGTCGCCAACATCCGCCTCAACTACGCGGTCGACCTGCGCTACGGCGTCCTCGCCGACATCGCGTACCGGGTCCTGGCAGGCGAGCCCGTCGACATCACGACCGGTCATGCCAACGTGGTCTGGCAGGGGTACGCCAACGAGGTCGCCCTGCGCTCCCTGCCGCACGCCTCCGACGGCGAGCCGTTCACCCTCAACCTCACGGGTCCCGAGACCGCGTCGGTGCGCCGGATCGCCCAGTGGTTCGGCGAGGAGTTCGACCGTGAGCCGGTGCTCGCCGGTACGGAGGCACCCACCGCGCTGCTCTCCGACGCGAGCCGCTGCCACGCCCTGTTCGGCTACCCGGACGTCGCGCTGCGCACCCTCGTCGAATGGCAGGCCGACTGGCTGCGGCGCGGGCTGCCGCTGTCCGGCAAGCCCACCAAGTTCCAGGTACGTGACGGAAGGTTCTGATCCACTCCATGTCCACTCCCTCCCTCCTGTCCACACCCGCACTGGACCTGCTCGCCCAGGGCGCGGCCATCCCCGCCCATCCGCTCGCGCTGCACGCGGACGGCACGTTCGACGAGCGCCGTCAGCGGGCGCTGACCCGGTACTACCTGGCCTCGGGCGCCGGCGGCGCGGCCGTCGCCGTGCACACCACCCAGTTCGAGATCCGCGAGCGGGAGGTGGGCCTGTTCCGGCCCGTGCTGGAGCTCGCCGCCGCGACGATCGACGCCGAGGCCGGCCGCCCGTTCGTGAAGGTCGCCGGTGCCTGCGGCTACACCGCTCAGGCGGTCGCCGAGGCCGAGACGGCCGCCGCGCTCGGCTACGACGCGGTGCTGCTCAGCCCGGCCGTGCCCGGAGCGGACGAGAAGGGGCTGCTGGAGCGGGCGCGGGCGGTCGGCGAGGTGCTTCCCGTGATCGGCTTCTACCTCCAGGAGGCCGTCGGCGGGCGGTACTTGTCGCCCGGCTTCTGGTCGGCGTTCACCGACCTGCCGCACACGGTCGCCGTGAAGATCGCCCCGTTCGACCGGTACCGCACCGCCGATGTCGTCCGGGCGGTGGCCGCCGCGGACCGGGCCGACGAGGTGGCGCTGTACACGGGCAACGACGACGACATCATCGGCGATCTGCTCACGCCGTACGAGACGGCCGCGGGCACCCCGCGCTGGTTCGCGGGCGGGCTGCTCGGCCAGTGGGCGGTGTGGACGGGTTCGGCCGTGACGCTGCTCGACGATGTCCGCCGGGCCCGTGCCGGGGACCACGCGGCGATGGTCCGCTGCCTGGCCCGCCGCTCCGAGCTCACCGACGCCAACAGTGCGGTCTTCGACGTCCGCGGCGCCTTCCGGGGCTGCATCGCCGGGGTGCACGAAGTACTGCGCCGCCAGGGCCTGTTGGCGAACATCCGCTGCCTGGACCCGGCCGAGACGCTCTCCCCCGGACAGTCCGACGAGATCACCCGGGTCGCCGAGTCCTACCCTTGGCTGACCGATGACGCCTTCGTTGCGGAGCACCTCGATGCCTGGCTCTCCTGAACCCGCCGACCGCTCCTCACGGGTCGTCGTCGCCGTACCACCGGGCCTGCGCGCCCAGTTCTTCACCGCCGAGGTGTGGCAGGAGCTGGAGCGGGCGGCCGAACTCACCGTCATCGACGAGCACTCCGACCGGGCGGCGGTCGCGGCCGCGCTGCCCGGGGCCCGCGCGCTGATCACCGCCTGGCGGGCGCCGAAGGTGGACGCGGAACTGCTGGCCCACGCGGACCGGCTGGAGCTGGTGGCGCACACCGGTTCGGCGGTCGCCCCCTATGTCACCGAGGACGTGTTCCGGCGCGGCATCCTGGTCACCCAGGCCGGAGACGAGATGGCCCGCCCGGTCGCCGAGGTGGCGCTCGCCTTCACGCTGTCGCTGCTCCACCGCATCCATCGCTTCGACCATGCGCTGCGCGGCGGGCTGGGGTGGTCGGCGGCGAGCCAGGCGCCGCCGCGCCACGAGATCCACGGCAGCGAGATCGGGGTGATCGGCGCGTCGCGCACCGGCCGCGCCTACATCCGGCTGGTGCAGGCGATGGGGGCGCGGGTGAGTGTCACCGACCCGTTCCTCTCCGAGGTCGAGGCCGCCTCGCTCGGCGTGACGCCCGTATCGCTGGAGACGCTGCTCTCGCACAGCCGGATCGTGGCCGTGCACGCCCCGGTCACCGAGGAGACCCACAGGATGATCGGCGCCGCGCAGCTGGCGCTGATGCCGGACGGGGCGGGCCTCGTGAACACCGCCCGGTCGTGGCTCGTCGACGAGGACGCGCTCCTCGCCGAACTGGCCACGGGCCGGCTCGACGCGGCGATCGACGTCTTCGACGCCGAGCCGCTGCCGGTGGACCACCCCTTCCGCGCGCTGCCGAACGTGCTGCTCACCCCGCACCAGGCGGCGGGGAGCGTCGAGTGCCGGCAGCGGCTGGGCACCAGCGCCGTCAACGAGGTGGTGCGGCTGCTCGCCGGACGTCCGCCGGTCCACGCCGTCACCGCCGAAGCCCTCACCCGTCTGCACTGAACCCGAACGCCCTGCCCCACCCGTACCCGTCAGGAGATTCCACCGCCATGCGACTGATGCGCATCGGCGAGCCGGGCCATGAGCGCCCGGTCGCCGTCTGCCCCGAGGGCCGCCACTACGACCTGTCAGGCATCACCGATGACATCGACGGCGCCTTCCTCACCGCGCTGGCCGACCAACCGCACCTGATCCCCGCCGAGCCGAAGCTCCCGGAAATCGACATCACCGGGCAGCGCGTCGGCGCCCCGGTCGCCCGGCCCTCCGCGCTCCTGTGCATCGGGCAGAACTACGCGGCCCATGCCGCCGAGTCCGGATCCGAACCGCCGGAGCAGCCGATCCTCTTCTACAAGTCGCCGAACACGGTGGTCGGACCGTACGACGACGTCCTCATTCCGCGCGGTTCGAAGAAGACCGACTGGGAGGTGGAGCTGGCGGTCGTGATCGGCCGCCGCGCCTCCTATCTGGACTCCCCCGCCGACGCCGCCGCCCACATCGCCGGCTACGCGGTCAGCAACGACGTGTCCGAGCGGGCCTTCCAGCTGGAGGAGTCGGGCGGTCAGTGGTCCAAGGGCAAGAGCTGCGCGACCTTCAACCCACTGGGCCCGGTCCTGGTGACGGCCGACGAGGCGGGCGATCCGCAGCAGTTGCGGCTGCGCAGCTTCGTCAACGGTGAGCCCCGCCAGGACTCCTCCACCGCGGACATGATCTTCAGCGTGGCGCACCTGGTGCACCACCTGTCGCAGTACCTCGTGCTGGAGCCCGGCGACATCATCAACACCGGTACGCCGCAGGGCGTGGCCCTGTCCGGACGCTTCCCGTACCTGGGGCCGGGCGATGTGATGGAGGTGGAGATCTCGGGTCTGGGCCGGCAGCGCAGCGCCTGCCGGCCCGCGTAACCGGTCTCAGTCCTCCGGGAGTTCGACCGGGGCGATCTCGTCGAAGAGGTCGCCGGGGCCGGGGTTGGTGCCGTCGGTCGCACCGCCGAACTGGGTCATCACGCCCCAGACGGCGTTCAGCGCGGTCTGCACGGCTCCCTCGGCCCAGCCGGCGGTCCAGGAGATGTCGTCGCCCGCCAGGAACAGCCCCCGCTTGTCGGCGGGCAGCCGGTCCTGCATGAAGTGGGTGAACAGCCGCCGCTGGTAGCGGTAGTGGCCGGGCAGGTTCGCCTTGAACGCGCCCATGAAGTACGGCTCGTTCTCCCAGGACACCGTCACCGGGTTGCCGATGATGTGCCCCCGGATGTCCACGTTCGGATAGATCTCGCCGAGCGACTTCAGCATGACGTCCATGCGCTCGGTCGCGGACAGCGGCAGCCACTTCAGACTGTCGTCGCACCAGGTGTACGAGAGGCAGATGCTCGCCGGCCGGTCCGGGCCGTCGTCGAGGAGGTACGTGCCCCGCGTCATCCGGTCGGTCAGCGTCATCGACATGGCATCGCGCCCGGTGGTCTCGTCCTCGTCCAGCCAGAACGGCCGGTCGACGGGGACGAACAGCTTGGAGGACTCCATGTAGTGGGTGCGCTCCATCGCCGTCCAGTGGTCGATCGGGAAGAGCGAGTCGTCGCAGGCGATCTTGGAGAGCAGCAGCCAGGACTGTCCGGTGAAGACGGCCGCCCGGAAGGTACGGATGTCGCCGGTGGCGTCGGTGACGGTGATCCGATTCCCGGCGGTGCGGTTCAGCCGGGTCACCGCTCCGCGCGGCTCGCCGTCGTGCAGGGAGGCCAGCGAGGTGCCGAGCGGCCAGTGGACGATCTTCTGCGGTTCGCGTTCCCACAGGCGCAGCGGAAGCTGCTGGCTGCCGCCGACGATGGAGCGGTGGTGGTCGTCCGCCTCGGTGTAGACGACGCGGAGGATCTCCAGGATGGAGTTGGGGAAGTCGGTGTCCCAGCCGCCGGTGCCGAAGCCGACCTGGCCGAAGATCTCGCGGTGGCGGAACGACTTGAAGGCGTCGGAGTCGCAGAGGAAGCCGTAGAAGGTCTGGTTGTCGAGCTTCTCGACGAGCCGGGCCCAGATCTCCCGGATCCTCGGCACGTCGCGCTCGCGCATCGCCCGGTTCATGTCGGAGAAGTCGGCGCCCTCCTCCAGACAGGCGTTCCAGGCGTCCATGACATCGCGGTAGACCTGCGGGAGGTCGTCGATGGTGCGGGCGTAGTGCGACTCGCCCTTCAGGTCGACGACCGTCGAGGGGGTGACCGGGGAGAGCGGGTTGGGGAAGGGCTTCGTCTCCAGTCCGACCAGGTCGATGTAGTGCTGAAGCGCGGTCGAGGACGGCGGGAAGCGCATCGCGCCCATCTCGGCGGTGAGCGGTTCGCCGTCCGTGGTGCAGCCGTCGAACTCGACGGTGCGCAGCCGTCCGCCGATGCGGTCCGCCTCGTAGACGACGGGCTTGAGCCCCATCTTCATCAGCTCGTAGGCGGTGACGATGCCGGAGAGCCCGCCGCCGATGACGGCCACCTCGCTGCCGTGCTCGGTCGCCGGTATCTGCCCGATGCCGGCGGGGTGCGCGAGGAAGTCGTCGTACGCGTAGGGGAAGTCCGGCCCGAACATGGTGATCGGCGGGGCTGCGTCGGTGTGCGGGACGGCCGGGGGCACCGTGGACGTCATGAGGTACGGACTCCTTGCGGGAAACAGGTGGGGTGAGCGGGGCGGCGTACTCAGACGAGGGAGCCGTACAGGCCGGGGCGGCGGTCGCGGAGGTAGGGGTTGCCCGCCCGGGAAGCGGTCAGGAGGCCGGGGTCGACATCGCCGATGACGAGTTCCTCGCCCCGTCCGGCGCGGGCGCGGACCGTGCCGTCGGGGCCGGCGAGGCCGCTCAGGCCGACAAACTCGAAGGGGCCCTCAGTGCCGGTCCGGTTGGCGTAGGCGACGTAGAGCTGGTTCTCGAAGGCGCGGACCGGGACGACGGACTCCGCGACGAACGGGTAGGGGTGCATCAGCGCGGTCGGTACCAGCAGCAGATCGGTGCCGGCGAGGGCGTGCGCCCGTACGTTCTCCGGGAACTCGACGTCGTAGCAGATCAGGAGGCCGATGCGGATGCCGTCGAGCTCGGCCTGGACGACCGGCCGGTCACCCGGGGTGAACCACTTCTCCTCGAAGTCGCCGAAGAGATGGGTCTTGCGGTAGTTGGCGAGGGCGGTCCCGTCGGGCCCGATGAGCTGCGCGGCGTTGTACAGGACCTCGCCGTCGCGTTCGGGGTAGCCGTAGTGGACGGCGATCCTGTGCCTTTCGGCGATCCCGGCGACGGCTCGGGCCGCGGGTCCGTCGGCGGCCTCGGCCAGGTGGGGCACCTCGTCCCCGATCGCGTACCCGGTCAGGAACATCTCGGGGCAGACGAGCAGCCGGGCGCCGGCCGCCGCGGCGCGCGTGGCGGCGCTCTCCAGCGCCTCGATGTTCCGGGCCACCGAGCCCGGGCATCCGGAGCTCTGGAGCAGGGCGGTGCGCAACGGCGGCATGGCTGACCTCGGACGATACGGGTGGGAGGGGACGTACTGACGGTACGTTCCGCGATTCCCCCCGGACAAGGCGCGACCGTTGCGCACCTACCGTCGATCCGTTGCGCGGGATCGGTGGGGTGCGGCGATTCGTTGCGCGACGCTCGGGTTCTACCCCGGCGACCCCGACGAGTACCGCCGCAACAGCGGCGAAAGCACCAGCACGGATTTCGTCCGCTCGACGTACGGTTCGCCCGCGATCCGCTCCAGCACCTGCTCGAAGTGGCGCATGTCCGCCGCGAACACCTGGACGAGCGCGTCGGCGTCCCCCGTGACCGTGGACGCCGAGGCGACCTCCGGGTAGCGGGCGAGCCCCTGCTTGATGGACTCGGGTGAGGTGTTGCGGCTGCAGTAGATCTCGATGTACCCCTCGGTCTCCCAGCCGAGCGCCGCCGGATCCACCCGGACGGTGAACCCCGTGATCGCGCCCTCGGCCCGCAGCCGGTCCACGCGGCGTTTCACCGCGGGTGCGGAGAGCCCGATGATCGAGCCGATGTCGGCGTAGGAGCGGCGGGCGTCTTCGGCCAGCGCGTGGACGATGCGTTCGTCGAGGTCGTTCAGTCGCACGTCGTACGGGTCACTTCTCTGCGATGGCGAGGGCCTTGGGGCGGCCGGGGCACGGCTGTTCCGGGGGCGGCGGTGCCGCCCCCGGAAGTAGACCACGTGCCCGCCCGGCAGGGCGCGCTCAGCGCAGGTGGCGCCGGATGGAAGGGCTCAGAAGGGGAACTGCGAGCGTCCGTGCTGGACGGAGATCCACTTCTGGGTGGTGAATGCCTCCAGCATGGAGTCCCCGTTCAGCCGTCCGAGCCCGGAGTTCTTCTCGCCGCCGAAGGGGACGATGGGCTCGTCGTGGACGGTGCCGTCGTTGATGTGGATCATGCCGGTACGGATGCGCTGCCCGATCCGGACGCCGCGCTCGATGTTGGCGGTGTGTACGGCGCCGCTCAGCCCGTACGGGGTGTCGTTGGCGATCCGGACGGCTTCGTCCTCGCCGTCGAACGGCACGAGGAGGGCGACCGGGCCGAAGATCTCCTGGGAGAGCACGGGGGAATCGGGCGCCAGCCCGGTGAGGACGGAGGGGCTGACGACGTTCCCCTCGGCCCGTCCGTGCAGCAGCGCCGTCGCGCCGGCCTCGACGGTCTGGTCGACGAGGGTGGAGATGGCCTCGGCCTGGGTCGAGTTGATCAGCGGGCCGATCTGGGTCGCCGGGTCGGCCGGGTCGCCGACGCGCAGGGAGGCGACCTTCGCGACGAACTTCTCGGTGAACTCCTGCTCCACCGCGCGGTCGACGAGGATCCGGTTGGCGGCCATGCAGACCTGCCCCTGGTGCACATACCGGCTGAACACGGCCGCGTCGACGGCGTAGTCGACATCGGCGTCGTCGAGCACGATCAACGCGCTGTTGCCGCCGAGTTCGAGCACGGAGCGCTTGAGGTTCGCCGCGCACACCGTCGCCACGTGCCGTCCGACCTTGTCGGAGCCGGTGAAGGAGATGACCTGCGGTATGGGGTGCTCCAGCAGTGCGTCACCGATCTCCGCGATGTCGGTGACGACGACGTTCAGCAGACCGGCCGGCAGCCCGGCGTCCTCGAACACCTTGGCCACCAGGGTGCCGCCGCAGACCGGCGTGTTCTGGTGCGGCTTGAGCACCACGGCGTTGCCCAGCGCCAGGGCCGGAGCCACGGACTTCAGGGACAGCAGGAACGGGAAGTTGAAGGGGCTGATGACTCCGACCACGCCGACCGGCACCCGGTAGACGCGATTCTCCTTGCCCGGGGTGGGCGAGGGCAGGATCTGCCCGGTGGAACGCAGCGCGAGCTGGATCGCCTCGCGCAGGAACTCCTTGGCCAGGTGCAGTTCGAAGGCCGCCTTCAGGCGGGTGCCGCCAAGCTCGGCGACGATCGCGTCACCGATCTCGTCCTCGCGCTCCTCGACGACCCGCAGGGCCTTCTCCAGCACCGCACGCCGGGCGTACGGGTTGGTGTCCGCCCACGCCTGCTGGGCGGTCTCGGCCGCGCGGTAGGCCTGGTCCACCTCCTCGGCCGTGGCGACCGTGATGGAGGCGAGCTTCTCCCCGTCGAACGGGTTGAAGTCGATGATGTCCCAGGACCCCTTGCCCGGCCTCCACTCGCCGTCGATGTACTGATGGGCCAGGTCAGTGAAGAAGGACATGAGATCCCTTACCGCAGAGTGGCGGGCAGCTGAGTGGGATTCATATTACTTATTTTTCAACAGAGTTGGTATGGATCTCAGCCCGCCCCATGTGTCGTTTCCGGCCATGTCCCGGCCTCCGCTGCCCGGAAAACACCCGTGCCCCTCCCGGCTGCGAACAGCCGGAAGGGGCACGGTCGGTGCGAGGGTGCGGGATCAGCTCCAGCTGGCGTGCAGCGGCTTGCCCTCCGCGTATCCGGCGGCGCTCTGCACACCGACGACCGCCTTCTCGGCGAACTCCGCGAGGGAGCCCGCACCGGCGTAGGTGCAGGAGGAACGGACGCCCGCGATGATCGAGTCGACCAGGTCCTCGACGCCGGGACGGGACGGGTCCAGGAACATCCGCGAGGTGGAGATGCCCTCCTCGAACAGCGCCTTGCGTGCCCGGTCGTACGCCGACTCGTCGGACGTACGGTTCTTCACGGCGCGCGCGGACGCCATGCCGAAGGACTCCTTGTAGAAGCGGCCGTCGGCGGACTGCTGGAGGTCGCCGGGCGACTCGTACGTCCCGGCGAACCAGGAGCCGATCATCACGTTGGAGGCGCCGGCGGCGAGTGCCATGGCCACGTCGCGCGGGTGGCGGACGCCGCCGTCGGCCCACACGTGCTTGCCGTACTTCTTCGCCTCGGCGGCACACTCCAGGACGGCGGAGAACTGCGGCCGGCCCACTCCGGTCATCATCCGGGTGGTGCACATGGCGCCGGGCCCGACACCGACCTTGATGATGTCCGCGCCGGCCTCGATGAGGTCGCGCACCCCCTCGGCGGCGACGATGTTGCCGGCGACGATCGGCACCTGCGGATCCAGCGCCCGGACGGCGCGTACGGCGCTGATCATGGACTCCTGATGGCCGTGCGCGGTGTCGACGACGAGGGTGTCGGCGCCGGCGTCGAGGAGCTGCTTGGCCTTGCCCGCCACGTCGCCGTTGATCCCGACGGCGGCTGCGATCCGCAGCCTGCCCGCCGCGTCGGTGGCGGGCGTGTAGAGAGTGGCGCGCAGTGCGGCCTTACGGGTGAGGATGCCGACGAGCCGGCCGTCCGCGTCGACCGCGGGGGCGAGCTTGCGGTTGGCGCCGTCCAGCTTGTTGAAGGCGTCGCGCGGGTCGATGTCCGCGTCGAGCAGCACCAGGTCCTTCGACATGACCTCGGAGAGCTGCGTGAAACGGTCGACGCCGGTCAGATCGTGGTCGGTGACCACACCGACGGGACGCCGCTCGTCGTCGACGACGACCCCGGCACCGTGGGCGCGCTTGGGCAGCAGGGACAGGGCGTCGGCCACCGTCTGGCCGGGGGTCAGCACGATGGGGGTGTCGAGCACGAGGTGGCGCGTTTTCACCCAGCTGATGACCTCGGTGACGACCTCGATCGGGATGTCCTGCGGAATGACGACGATCCCACCCCGACGGGCGATGGTTTCGGCCATCCGGCGGCCCGCGATGGCCGTCATGTTCGCGACGACGAGCGGGATGGTGGTGCCGGTGCCGTCGGGCGAGGAGAGGTCGACCCCCTGGCGGGATCCGACCGCCGACCTGCCCGGAACCATGAAGACGTCGTCGTACGTGAGGTCGTACGGGACGGAGGGGGACTCTGTGTATCGACCGGTGCCGGGCTCAAGAAAACGCATAACACTCATTTTTTCATACGAAATGGCGCAGGTCGCTTCCACGAAGACACAGCAAATGACTCCCGCCTTCGTGTGTTCCTCCAAGGAACAGGATCGGGAGTCCCGGGCAAGTGGAACCTGCCTTGCCCGCAGACCTTACCCGAGGGGCGCCGGAATCATTCGTGATCACCGTCTCTGGACCTGGTGACTTGGGGTCAGGTAGCTTCAAACGCGCAGGTCCCGCGGGTCACCAGACACCCCGGAGCATCAAGGCGGTGCGTCTGCAACTCCCGCCACACGTACGACCGGAGAGGATGACGACCCGCCCGTGGAGCACGAACTGCCGGACATCTACTGCCCGTTCCCCCAGCGGACGAACCCGCACGTCGGGCACGTACGGGAGCACCTCGACAGCTGGACCCGCAACACCGGCCTGGTACACCGGGATTCAGCCAGGGATCGCTTCGAGCAGGCGGACTTCGGAGCCTTCGTCGGCATGGTCTATCCGACCGCCGGCCGCGAGAACCTGGACCTTGTCGCCGACTGGTTCGTCTGGCTGTTTCTCGTCGACGACCAACTGGACGACGGACACCTGGGCCGCAGTCCGGACCGCGTACGCGACGTCGTCGCGCTGATGCAGTCCGTGGTGGAGGGCACCGGCACAGGCGCCCTGGCGAACGAGCGGCTGCCGGCCGCGGTCGTCGCCCTCACCGACCTGTGGGAACGCACGACACCGGCCGCCGCGGCCCACTGGCGGGCGCGCTTCGCCTGGCACCTGATCACCTATCTCACGACGGCCACCACCTGGGAGGCCGGGAACCGTGCGGACGGCGTGGTCCCGTCCGAGGCGACGTACATCGAGAAGCGCCGCCACACGGGCGCGATACACGTCTGCATGGACCTGATAGAGATCGTGGCCGGCATAGAGGCGCCCGAGTCGATCCATAACGACCCACGCTTCATCACCGCGCTCGAAGCCTCGTGCAACGTCGTGTGCTGGGCCAACGACGTGTACTCGTACGAGAAGGAACAGGTGCTCGGCGAGATCCACAACCTCGTCCACCTCGTCCGCCACCATCGCGGTTTCGGCAAGGAGCAGGCGCTGGAACACGTCTGCGCGGAGATAGCCACGGAGACCGAACGCTTCCGCACCGCGGAGGCCGAGCTGCTGGCCGCTCACCCGCAGCTCACCTGGATGCTGGAGCCGTATCTGGACGGGATGCGGAGCTGGATGCGCGGGAACCTCGACTGGTCCCGGCAGACGCCGCGCTACAACCCGGCCGACGTCAGCCAGTACAAGGAGCCCGAGCAGTATCTGGAGGCCACGGTCCTGGGCGTCGGGCAGGACTGACCGGGCACGGCCGGGGGGGGGGGGGGGGGGCGGGGGGGGGGGGGGGGGTGCACCACCCCCCCCCCCCCCCTTCCGTCACCCTCCGGGCTCACTCCCCGTCAGGGTCGGCACGCTCCAGTGCGGGCCGGCGCGGCGCGGCCGAGTCCGTCAGCAGGTAGTCGGCCGCCGCGGTGTCCGTCACCAGGCTGGTGACGAGGCCGGACCGCAGTACGGCTCCGATCGCCGCGGCCTTGCGCTGCCCGCCGGCGATCGCCACCACCTCGGGGATCCGGCGCAGCCGGTCCGCCTCGACCGTGATGCAGCGCTCGCCCAGGTCCCGGCCGACCCGCCGCCCGTCCGAGTCGAAGAGGTGGGCCGACATCTCGGCGGCGACGCCGAGCGAGGCGTAGTGCTCACGCTCCTCGTCGGAGAGCATGTCGTGGACGGTGGAGATCCCGGGTTCCCAGGAACCGATGGAGACGGCCGCGACCGTCACCTTGTCGAAGTACTCGAAGGCGCGGGCGATCCCCGTCTGGTGGCGCAGCGCGGCGGCCGTCGCCGGGTCGGGGAGCAGCATCGGGGCATAGATCGGGTGGGCCTCGCCGCCGGACACCTGCGCGGCCCGCCGCACGGCCTCGACCGAGCCGCGCTCGGCCGTTCCCGCGTCGTACACCCCGGTGAGCTGCACGACCGTGCACGGCGGCAGCCGGTCCAGGGCCGCTGCCATGTGGATGGTGGACCGCCCCCAGGCGAGCCCGAGCACATCGCCCTCGTTCACCAGTTCGCCGAGCAGGTCGGCCGCGACCTCGCCCAGGTTCTCCGGGTCGGCGGCGTCGTCCTGCTCCTCGGCCGGGGATTCGACGACGACCGCGTGGCGCAGCCCGTAGCGGGCACGGAGCGCGTCGGAGCGCTCGGCGTCCAGCTCCGCGGGGACGCGGATCTCGATCCGTACGAGGTCACGTTCCAGAGCCGTCTCCAGGACCCGGGCCACCTTGAAGCGGCTGACGCCGAACTCCTCGGCGATCTGGATCTTGGATTTGCCCTCGAGGTAGAAGCGGCGGGCCATGGCCGCCGCCTGCACCAGCTCCGCGGGCCCCATCCGCAGGGCGGACCGGCCCGCCGACATTGCAGACACCGCGTTCTCCTCACTGCTGTTCACGCTCTCGATACGCCGTTCATCCTGTCAGATACGGCGATCCTTGATCGGTCCCGTCGGACCGCGTTCATCTGCACTTGGCCCGGCCGACCTGCAATCGGGGGCCGGAGGGGGTGCCTGCGCCGTCATCGGCGTCAGTGGCCGCACGCCCAACCCGCCGAGGCGATGGCCCCGTCGGCCTTGGCGCGCAGGGCCCGGACGGCATCGGCCGGGTCCTTGGCGCCGTACACGGCGGAACCCGCGACGAAGACGTCCGCCCCGGCCTCCGCGCACCGTTCGATCGTGGACTCGGAGACGCCGCCGTCGACCTGGAGCCACAGTTCGAGGCCGTGCCTGGAGATCAGGTCACGGGTGCGGCGGATCTTCGGCAGCATGATGTCGAGGAAGGCCTGGCCCCCGAATCCCGGTTCCACCGTCATGATCAGCAGCATGTCGAGCTCGGGGAGCAGATCCTCGTACGGCTCGATGGGCGTCGCCGGCCTGAGCGCCATGGATGCGCGGGCGCCCTTGGCCCGGATCTCCCGCGCGAGCCGGACGGGGGCCGCCGCGGCCTCCGCGTGGAAGGTGACGGATCCCGCCCCCGCCTCGACGTACTGCGGGGCCCAGCGGTCCGCGTCCTCGATCATCAGATGGCAGTCCAGCGGCGTGCTGGTGGCCCTGCTGAGCGATTCCACGATCGGGACGCCGAGCGTCAGATTGGGCACGAAGTGGTTGTCCATGACATCGACATGGAGCCAGTCGGCACCTTCGACGGCCTGCGCCTCCTCGGCGAGACGTGCGAAGTCGGCGGAAAGAATGCTGGGGTTGATCTGGGCCATGGGGCCAAGCCTGCCATGTTCCGGGGCAGTTCCCCGCTTCGGTGCGCTCCAAAGCCTCACGGGATCATTACAGTTCGCACATTCCCGGCTTTTTCGCCCCCGGCCCAGGTCCCCCGGGGCGATCAGGCGGTTCGCCGCAGCAGCGCCAGGTACATCGCGTCCGTACCGTGCAGGTGCGGCCAGAGCTGGACGTCCGGCCCGTCACCCAGGGCGGGTACCCCGGGCATCAGCGGCCGGGCGTCCACCCACTCGGCCTCGACAGGGGCGCCGCCGTGGCCCTTGAGTACGTCCTCGACGACCACCCGGGTCTCCGCCAGGTGCGGCGAGCACGTCGCGTATCCGACGACGCCGCCGATCCGGACGGCCTTCAGCGCCTCGCGCAGCAGTCCGCGCTGGAGAGGCGCGAAGCTCTCCAGGTCCTCCTTGCGGCGGCGCCAGCGGGCCTCCGGCCGGCGGCGCAGCGCGCCGAGGCCCGAGCACGGGACGTCCATCAGGATCCGGTCGAAGGTGTCGGGCAGCCACGGCGGGCGGGTGCCGTCTGCGGTGATCACCTGGTACGGGCCGGGGTTGCCGGCCAGCGAGCGCTCGACGAGGCGGGCCCGGTGCGGTTGCTTCTCGGCGGCCAGCAGGGCGGCGCCCCGGCCGGCGGCGAGGGCGGCCAGCAGGGCGGCCTTGCCCCCGGGGCCGGCGCAGCCGTCGAGCCAGCGGGTGTCGCTGCCTTCCAGCGGGGCGTTGGCGAGAGCGGCGGCGACGAGCTGACTGCCCTCGTCCTGGACACCGGCCCTGCCTTCCTGCACGGCGGTCAGGGCGCCGGGCTCGCCGCCCTCGGCCATCCGCACGGCGTAGGGGGACCAGCGGCCCGGGAGGCCGTTCTCCTCGCCGAGGGCGTCGAGAAGTTCCTCGGTGGTGGAGCGCCCGGGGCGGGCGACCAGGGTGACCTCGGGCCGCTCGTTGTCGGCTTCGAGCAGGTCCTCGATCCCCGCGCGGCCGCCGCCCAGCGCGTCCCAGAGCGCCGAGACGACCCATCGCGGATGCGAGTGCACGATCGCGAGGTGGTCCTCGGCGTCGTCCTCGTAGGAGGGGGCGACCCGCGCCACCCAGCCGTCGAGGTCGTCGGCCGACACCTTGCGCAGGACGGCGTTGACGAACTTGGCACGCCCCTCGCCGAGCACCACCCGGGCCAGCTCCACGCTCGCGGAGACGGCGGCGTGGGTCGGGATGCGGGTGCCGAGCAGCTGGTGCACACCCATGTTCAGGACGTCCAGGACGGGCGGGTCGACCTCGCGCAGCGGCCGGTCGATGCAGGCCGCGACGATCGCGTCGTACGTCCCCTGGCGGCGCAGCGTCCCGTAGACCAGCTCGGTCGCGAGCGCCGCGTCCCGGTTGTCGAAGTCGCCCTTGGCCCTGGCCTTCTTCAGCAGCGGGGGGAGGGCGAGGTTGGCGTACGCGTCGCGTTCGTCGACGGCCCTGAGGGCCTCGAAGGCGAGGAACCGGACCGCGTCCTTCTGCGGACGGCGGTGCGGCTTGGCGGGACGGCGACGCGGCTGGTCGTTCACGTGAAAGGTGCTCCGCTGATGGTGAGGGGGCGAACCGTCCCAGCCTACGTCCCCGGCCCGGCCCGCCGGTCCGCGCGGGCCGTCAGCTGCCCACGAGCTCGCCGGGGACGATGCGCACCCCACGCGCCCAGTCCGCGGCACGCATCGGCTTCTTGCCCTGCGGCTGGACCCAGAGCAGCTCGATCGCGTGCGATCCGGTGCCCACGTACACGTTGTTCTTGGCCACAGCGAGCTCGCCGGGCGCCAGATCGGCCCGGTCCACGACGGGCACGGCCTGGATCAGCTTGAGGCGCTCCCCGCGGAAGAGGGTCCACGCCCCGGGGGCGGGGGTGCAGCCGCGGACCACCCGGTCGACGCGCAGCGCGGGCGCCGACCACTGGATCCGCGCGTCCTCGACGCTGATCTTCGGTGCGAGGGTGATCCCCTCGGCGGGCTGCGGCACGGCGTGCAGGGTGCCGTCCTCGATGCCGTCCATCGTCGCGGCGAGCAGCCCGGCGCCGGCGAAGGCCAGCCGGGTCAGCAGATCACCGCTGGTGTCGGTGGGCCGCACCTCTTCGGTGAGGACGCCGTAGACCGGTCCGGAGTCGAGCCCCTCCTCGATGAGGAAGGTGGACGCCCCCGTCACCTCGTCGCCCGCCATGACGGAGTGCTGGACGGGCGCGGCGCCGCGCCATGCGGGCAGCAGCGAGAAGTGAAGGTTGACCCAGCCGCGCGCGGGGACGTCGAGTGCCGCCTTGGGCAGCAGTGCCCCGTAAGCGACGACGGGGCAGCAGTCCGGCGCGATCTCCCGGAGCCGGGCCAGGAAGTCCTCGTCCCGCGGCCTGGCCGGCTTGAGCACCTCGATGCCGGCCTCCTCCGCCCGCTGTGCGACCGGACTGGCCACCAGCCGGCGGCCGCGCCCGGCGGGCGCGTCGGGCCTGGTCACGACGGCGGCCACGTCATGACGGCCGGAGGCGATCAGGGCGTCCAGTGCGGGTACGGCTACCTCGGGGGTGCCTGCGAAGACGAGCTTCATGGGTGGCTGACTGCCTCTCAGGCCGAAACGTTACGGTGACGAGCAACGCACAAGTCTATGGTCCCGGAGGCCGGGAGGGCGCTGGGGGGCGTACGCACGCTCGCGCGCCCCTTGTATATGCATATGCGCCCCCTGAGCGTGACCAGATCCCCCGGTGAAGCGTTGGTCAAGAGAGATTGACCGAAGCGAGCCGCCCTGGTGCGGCCCGATCCCTTTCAACGCCGGTTCGAGAGGCTTCTTCATGGCCGACCACGCAACCCACGACGCCCAAGCGCGGGCCAGCCTGCATCTTCTGGTGCGGGACATCGAGCGGGTTCGGCGGCAGGTGGACGCGCTGCGCACACTCACCGCCCAACTGGGCAACGTCTACCGTCCGCGCCGCTCCGGCCCTTCCGCGGGCTTCGTCGTCTACGGCAGGGCCCCGGCCCCCACCGTCAGGCTGGCGCAGGAACTGCGGGACAGCGTCGAGACCCTGGTCACGGCGGCGGTGGACTTCGACCGTTCGCTGGGCTTCTCCTGGGACGCCGTGGGCTCCGCGCTCGGAGTCACCAAGCAGGCCGTCCACCGCCGCTACGGCGCACGGCGTGCCGCTCCCCAGCCGGTGACGGCCGAGGGTTCGGCCGAGGTCGTGGCGCAGCGTCCGGTGCCGGTGGTACCCGGGTCCCCCGCTCCCGCCCTGCCCACCGTCCCGGCCGCGCGCACGATGCCGCCGCAGCCGTCGGCGGAGCGTCCGCCACTGCGCGAGGATCTGCGCCCGGGTGCCTTCCCGGGCCCGCGCAACGGCTGACCCTCCGGGACCGGGTGCGGGGTTCCTTGGCGCGGGGTTCCGTCCTCAATCGCCGGACAGGCTTGTGTGCGGGTCCCCCGCGGGGTGCGCGTCACGTCCGGTGGGTGGGGGTGGGGGCCCTCCGGGGAGACTCCTCAAAAATGGCGTGTGCACCCGACGACGAACCTGTACCCGGGTCGTACGCCATTTTCTGCGGGGACTCCCCTGCACGCCCCCACCCACTCTCACCTGCGTCTGCACACCGGCCATACGACCGCCGCAGACGCACGGCGGCCGGGTCCGGGGGCGTGCAGGGGAGTCCCCGCAGGACGACGAACATCGACCCGGGTCCGCTGCGTACCCGCCGAACGTTCGTCGTCCGAGGAGACGCCCCGGAGGGACCCCGGACCCCCACCCACCGGGGTAAGGCGCCTCGCAACGCGGAGCACCCGCACACACCAAGCCCGTCCGGCGATTGAGGACAAGAACCCGCGCCCCAGAACCCCGCACCAAGGGCAGGCGCAGCCCACCGTCAGCCGATATCCGGCGGGTCCACCCGAATCCGCACCGCGCCCGAGGCGCCCGCGCCCCGGGACATCCGCGCGGCCTGTGCCCCCTTCAGCGCGGCCGCCAGCGCCGCCCCGCTGCCCGGTGGCACCCTGATCAGGGCCCGTTCCCAGGACTCGCCGACAGGCGCGTCCGAGGGGCGGCGGGGTCGTCCGGGCTCGCCGCCCGCGACCGGCACGGGGCCGAGCACCTGGGCGTCCGGCGGCAGCTGCGCGGCGGCGAGGAACGCGGCGAGCGCCTCGGCCGTTCCCGTCACCGACGCCATCCGGGACACCGGCGGAAAACCCAGCTCGGCCCGGTCCGCGAGCTCGCGCCGGGCGTGTCCGACCGGGTCCCAGCGGACCAGGGCCTGCACCGGCCGTAGCGTGGGCTCGGCAACGATCACCACCGTGCCGCCCTCCGGCTGCCCCCGTACCAGCGCGGCGGCGGCCGTCCAGCGGCGCAGGGCCTCCTCACCGGCCCGCAGGTCGGGGCGGCCGACCATCGCCCAACCGTCCAGCAGCAGCGCCGCCGCGTATCCGCCCTCGGCCACCGGCTCGGCGCCCGGGGTGCTGACCACCAGCGCGGGCTGGTCGGGCACCGAGTCCAGGATGTGGTCGCGGCCGGAGGTCCGTACCGGCACGGCGGGAAAGGCCCGGCCGAGCTCCTCCGCGGTCCGGCGGGCGCCGACGATCTGGGCCCGCAGACGGCGGCCGCCGCAGGCGGCACAGTGCCACGATGTCTCGGCCCGCCCGCACCAGGCGCAGTTCAGGTCCTGCTGGTCGGGCGCCTCCAGCGGCCCGGCGCAGTGCCGGCACCGTGCGGGCTCCCGGCAGCGCTCGCAGGCCAGCCGGGGGGCGTAGCCGCGGCGCGGCACCTGCACCAGCACCGGCCCGGTACGCAGCCCGTCGCGCACGGTCTGCCAGGCCAGACTCGGCAGCCGGGCCTGCCGTGCGGCGCCGTCCCGCGCGAGTTCACCGTCTCCGACGGTGCGGACCAGGGGCGCCGCGATCCGCAACTGCTCCCGGTCCGCGCGCAGCGGCAGCGCCCAGCCGCTCTCGACCAGCTGTGCGGCCTCCACGGTGCAGCTCGTGCCGCCGAGCAGGAAGGCGCACCGGCCGTGCGCCGCCCGCAGCTCCAGGACCTCTCGGACGTGCGGGAAGGGGGCGTTGTCATCGCTGTGGCTGGAGTCCCCGTCGTCCCAGATCGCGACCAGGCCGAGATCGGCGACGGGCGCGAACATCGCAGCCCGGGTCCCGACGACCGCCCGGACGGCTCCGCGGCTCACGGCGAGCCACTCCCGGTAGCGCTTCTCCGGTCCCGAACCTGCCGTCAGAGTGGCGTGGCGGCCCTCGCCGAGCAGTCCAGTCAGGGCGGCGTCGACGCGCCCTGCGGTCCGCCCGTCGGGGACGACGACCAGCGCGCCGCGTCCCGAGGCGAGGGTCGCGGCGACGGCGGCGGCGATCTCCTGCGGCCAGTGCGGTCCCGGCAGCGCGGTCCACACCGCTCGGGGCGCTCCTCCGTCGGCCAGCGCGGACAGGAAGGCCGGGCCCTGCGCGTACCGCTGCCAGGTACCGGGCTCCGGCGGCGGGGGCGGGGGCAGCGGCTCCGGCGACGGCTTGGCCTCGGCCCGGGCGTTCCTCGGCGGCACCGCGAGCTGAAGGACGTCCGCGAGGCTGCCCGCGTACCGGTCGGCGACGGCGCGCGCGAGGGAGAGCAGCTCCGGACCGAGGACCGGTTCGGGCGAGACGACGGAGGCGAGCGCGGCCAGCGCCCCGCTGTAGTCGGACTCGGCAAGCCGCTCGACCAGGAATCCGTCGATGAGTCCGCCGCCCTCGCGGCGCCCGCCCCGGACGTTGCGCCCCCCGGCCCCGAAGCGCACCCGCACCCGCACACCGGGCTGCGCCTGGGCGTCGAGCTCCTCGGGCACGGCGTAGTCGAAGTACTGATCGAGGTGGAGCGCCCCCTTGTTGACCAGCACACGGGCGACGGGAAGCTCCTTGGCGAGCGCGGACCCACGCCAGGTCCGCGGTTTGGCGCGCGGCACCTCGGCCCGGCGCACGGTCTCCCGGATCAGCGCAAGCTGCTCCGGTGCCCCGGCGTCGGGCTCGTCGGACCGCTTGTCTTCGCTGCTCACAGCCAAATTCCTACCAGACACCACTGACAGCCGAGGCCGTCGATGAACCGCGGCCGGGTGGACGGGCCTGCCCGCCCGGGCGCGAACGCGCCGGAGCCCGGACACCGTGACGGCATCCGGGCTCCGGCGAACGTACGACGCCCCGGGAGGGGCGGCCGGCAGACCTACAGGCCCGCGGCCCTGCGCAGCGCTTCCACGCGGTCGGTGCGCTCCCACGTGAAGTCGGGGAGCTCACGGCCGAAGTGGCCGTACGCGGCGGTCTGCGCGTAGATCGGACGCAGCAGGTCGAGGTCGCGGATGATCGCGGCCGGGCGGAGGTCGAAGACCTCGCCGATGGCGTGCTCGATCTTCTCGGTCTCGATCGAGGCGGTGCCGAAGGTCTCGACGAAGAGACCGACCGGCTCGGCCTTGCCGATCGCGTACGCCACCTGCACCTCGCACCGGGCCGCGAGGCCCGCCGCGACGACGTTCTTGGCGACCCAGCGCATCGCGTATGCGGCCGAGCGGTCCACCTTCGACGGGTCCTTGCCCGAGAAGGCGCCGCCACCGTGACGGGCCATGCCGCCGTAGGTGTCGATGATGATCTTGCGGCCGGTCAGACCCGCGTCGCCCATCGGGCCGCCGATCTCGAAACGACCGGTCGGGTTGACCAGCAGGCGGTAGCCGTCGGTGTCGAGCTTGATGCCGTCCTCGATCAGCTGGTTCAGGACGTGCTCGACGACGAACTCGCGGATGTCGGGAGCGAGCAGCGAGTCGAGGTCGATGTCGCTCGCGTGCTGCGAGGAGACGACGACCGTGTCGAGACGGACGGCCTTGTCGCCGTCGTACTCGATGGTCACCTGCGTCTTGCCGTCGGGACGCAGGTACGGGATCGTCCCGTTCTTGCGGACCTCGGACAGCCGGCGCGACAGCCGGTGCGCGAGGTGGATCGGCAGCGGCATCAGCTCGGGCGTCTCGTCGCAGGCGTAGCCGAACATCAGGCCCTGGTCGCCGGCGCCCTGCTTGTCGAGCTCGTCCTCATCGCCTTCGACACGCTTCTCGTACGCGGTGTCGACGCCCTGCGCGATGTCGGGCGACTGCGCGCCGATGGACACCGAGACGCCGCACGAGGCGCCGTCGAAGCCCTTCTTGGAGGAGTCGTAGCCGATCTCCAGGATCTTGTCGCGCACCAACTGTGCGATCGGGGCGTAGGCCTTGGTCGTGACCTCACCCGCAACATGCACCAGACCTGTGGTGATCAAGGTCTCGACGGCGACACGCGACGTCGGGTCCTCGCGCAGGAGTGCATCGAGAATGGTGTCGCTGATCTGGTCAGCGATCTTGTCGGGGTGACCCTCGGTGACGGACTCCGAGGTGAAGAGACGGCGGGACACATCGCTCCCTGGGGTTGCAGCGGCTGCTGGCTGATCATTTGGCGGACGGCCCGGGAGCTGCGCCCGGTACGAACCTGGACCAGTTTATCGGTCGGCTCCGGCTGTCGGACAACGTGTCTCGCCCTTTGGGAGATCTGTGACATGCGGCACCGCCACCCGGAGGCCCGCAAACTCCGCCCCTGCGCCCGCACCGCCCGTGCCGCAAGGGGTCGGGCCGCCGGAAAGGCGACACGAGATATTCACCCGAGACGCGCCGACACGAGATCCCAGACCGTGTCGGCGAGCGCTTCCTTCGGCCCGTAGGGCACCGGGGTCTCGCTCCCGTCGGCCGCAAGCACCACCGCCTCGTTCTCCTCCGAGCCGAAGGTCTTGCGCTCCCCCACCTCGTTGACCACGAGCAGGTCGCAGCCCTTGCGCAGGAGCTTCTCCCGGCCGTTGGCGAGGACGTTGTCGGTCTCGGCGGCGAATCCGACGACGACCTGTCCCGGCGCGGCGCGGTCGGCCGCCACCTCGGCGAGGATGTCGGGATTGCGTACGAGGGTGAGGGGGGCGGGCTCCTGGCCGTCCTTCTTCTTGATCTTCCCCGTCACGTACTCGGCCGGACGGAAGTCGGCGACCGCCGCCGCCATCACCACGACGTCGGCGTCCGCCGCCGCCTTCAGCACGGCCTCGCGCAACTGCACCGCGGTGCCGACGCGGACGATGTCGGCGCCGGACGGATCGGGCAGTCCGGTGTTGGCCTCGACGAGCGTGACGCGGGCACCGCGGGCGACGGCGGTGCGGGCGAGCGCGTATCCCTGCTTGCCGGAGGAACGGTTGCCGAGGTAGCGGACCGGGTCGAGCGGCTCACGGGTGCCGCCCGCGCTGATCACCACGTGCCTGCCGGTCAGGTCGGGGGCGAGAGGGCCGCGAACCAGGACGCGGCGGCAGACCTCGAAGATCTCCGCCGGGTCGGGCAGCCGGCCCTTGCCGGTGTCGACGCCGGTGAGGCGCCCGACGGCGGGCTCGATGACGACGGCGCCCCGGCGCCGCAGGGTCGCGACGTTCTCCTGGGTGGCCGGGTGCTCCCACATCTCCGTGTGCATGGCGGGCGCGAAGACGACCGGACAGCGGGCGGTGAGCAGGGTGTTGGTGAGCAGGTCGTCGGCCAGGCCGTGGGCCGCCTTGGCGAGCATGTCGGCGGTGGCGGGGGCGACGACGACGAGGTCGGCGTGCTGTCCGATCCGCACGTGCGGGACCTCGTGGACGTCGTTCCAGACCTCGGTGGAGACGGGGTGACCGGAGAGTGCCGACCATGTGGCGGCGCCCACGAAGTGGAGCGAGGCCTCGGTCGGGACGACCCGTACGTCGTGTCCCGACTCGGTCAGTCGGCGCAGCAGCTCGCACGCCTTGTACGCGGCGATGCCCCCGCTGACCCCCAGGACGACCTTCGGCTTGTCCACTGCGTCTCCCCGCACTCGGATACGTACGCGCTCCGTACATCCCCCATGCTGCCTCACCGCCGCCCGCGCGGGTCCGTCGCCCCGGGACACACCACAGGCCCGGCGGTCGTGACCGCCGGGCCTGTGGTGAAGGTGCGTTTTTCCTGCTTACTGCGCGGGGCCCTCGATGGCCTCGGAGGTGAGCAGGCCCGCGTTGATCTCGCGGAGCGCGATCGAGAGCGGCTTCTCGTGGACGTGGGTGTCGACGAGCGGACCGACGTACTCGAGGAGTCCCTCACCGAGCTGCGAGTAGTACGCGTTGATCTGGCGCGCGCGCTTGGCGGCGTAGATCACGAGGCTGTACTTCGAGTCGGTTGCTTCGAGGAGCTCATCAATCGGCGGGTTGATGATGCCCTCGGGCGTGGTGATGGAAGAGGACACTCTCTGCCTTCCGAAGGGGGTGAAGATCAAAGAAATCTTTGACGATCAGGGGCTTTGTGGCCGGTGCCCCCGCGTCGGTGCGTTCATGATGCTCATTCGCCGCCGGCACGGTGGCCGGAAGCCTCCAGCATCAATTCTAGCAGCTCACGTGCCACGTCCTCGACGGAGGTGTTGACGAGCGTCGTATCGAACTCGGATTCGGCGGCCAGTTCGACCTTCGCCGCGCCGAGACGGCGCTCGATCACGTCGGGCGCCTCGGTGCCCCGGCCGGTGAGCCGGCGCACCAGTTCGTCCCAGCTCGGCGGCGCGAGGAAGACCAGCTGGGCGTCCGCCATGGACTGCCGGACCAGCCGGGCGCCCTGGAGGTCGATCTCCAGCAGCACCGGCTCACCGGCCTCCAGCCGCTCCTGCACGGCACGCCGCGGCGTGCCGTAGCGGTTACCGGCGAACTCGGCCCACTCCAGCAGCTCGCCGTTGGCGATGAGCTTGTCGAACTCCTCGTTGTCCACGAAGAAGTAGTGGACGCCGTTGCGTTCGCCGGGGCGGGGCTTACGGGTCGTCGCCGACACCGAGAGCCATACCTCGGGGTGGACCTTGCGCATATGCGCGACGACCGTGCTCTTGCCGACCCCCGAGGGGCCGGAGAGCACGGTCAGCCGCGGACGTACGTCCGGGGGTACGGGGGACGTCCCCCGGGATGTTGCAACCATGGGGCGATTATCCCGGTTCTCAGGAGTGCCTGAGACCGTCAGGCGGGACTGCCGCCGAACTCACGCTCCAGGGATGCGATCTGGTTGGAGCCAAGACCCCGGACCCGGCGGCTCTCGGAGATGCCGAGCCGCTCCATGATCTGCTTGGCGCGGACCTTGCCCACGCCGGGCAGGGACTCCAGCAGGGCGGAGACCTTCATCTTGCCGATGACGTCGTTCTCCTGGCCCGACTTGATGACCTCGTGGAGGGAGGCGCCGGAGTGCTTGAGTCGATTCTTGACCTCGGCCCGCTCCCGGCGAGCCGCGGCGGCCTTTTCGAGCGCGGCTGCGCGCTGTTCAGGGGTAAGGGGCGGAAGAGCCACGCCTACGTCACCTCGGATGTCGATCTGTCGGATACGGACCGGTGAGGCAACGGGATCGTCCCTCACCTGGTGAGCCGCGAACAACCTGTGCTCGTTGGCTCTCGACGGAGACTAGCGGCCAGGACCGCCGGAGTCAGCGAGAACAGACGAAAAGTCCTGGTCAGCCTTAGCCGACCAGGACATTCCTGGCATAAGTACCGAGATTTTTGGTCAGGATTCCGTCAACAGGCTGTTACGTGACAGTGTCAGCCGTCCGAGACGGCCGCGCGGACCTCGTCCGCGAACCTCTCGGCGGCTTCGCGCAGCCCTGACGCGTCCGGACCGTGGCGCAGCACGCCCCGGCTCACGCTGGGCACCACGTTGCCGACCGCGTCACCGAAGACGCCCGGCAGATCCGCGGGCGTGGCGCCCTGGGCACCGATGCCGGGCGCGAGCAGCGGGCCGTTGATCGCGAGGTTCACCCCCGCGTCCCCGAGCGTCGCACCGACGACCGCGCCGACCGAGCCGAGCGGGGTTGCCCCCTCGTTCTCGGCGGCCATGTGGTCGAGCATCACCTGGGCCAGCGAACGGCCGTCGGCCGCGGTGGCGCGCTGCACCTCGGCGCCCTCCGGGTTCGAGGTGAGGGCCAGCACGAAGACGCCCGAGCCGGAGATGGCGGCCGCGTCGAGCGCCGGCCGCAGCGAGCCGAAGCCGAGGTACGGCGAGACCGTGACCGCGTCGGAGTAGAGCGGCGAGTCCTTGTCCAGGTAGGTGGCGGCGTAGGCGTCCATCGTGGAGCCGATGTCGCCGCGCTTGGCGTCCATCAGGACCAGCGCGCCGGCCGCCCTGGCCTCCTCGACGGCCTTCTCCAGTACGGCGACGCCGCGCGAGCCGAACCGCTCGAAGAACGCGGACTGCGGCTTGAGCACGGCCACCCGGTCGGCCAGCGCCTCGACGACCGTACGGGTGAAGCGCTCCAGGCCCGCGACGTCGTCGCCGAGCCCCCAGGAGCTCAGCAGGGAGGCGTGCGGGTCGATGCCGACGCAGAGCGGTCCACGGGTGTCCATGGCGTGGCGCAGACGTGCGCCGAAGGGTTCCTGGGTCATTTCGCGGCCTTCCGGGTTTCCGCGCCGACCGCGTCGGCGAGGGTGGCGTACGGGGAGGCGGCCAGGCGCGCGGCCAGGCCCTTGTGGATCGCGCGGGCGTAGAACGGGCCCTCGTAGATGAAGGCGCTGTAGCCCTGGACGAGCGTGGCGCCGGCGAGGATGCGCTGCCAGGCGTCCTCGGCGTTCTCGATGCCGCCGACGCCCACCAGGGTGATCCGGGTCCCCACGCGCGCGTACAGGCGGCCCAGGACCTCCAGGGAGCGCTCCTTGAGGGGCGCGCCGGACAGTCCGCCGGTCTCCTTGACCAGAGTGGCCGGTGACTTCAGCCCGAGGCCCTCGCGGGCGATGGTGGTGTTGGTGGCGATGATGCCGTCCAGACCCAGTTCGACGGCGAGGTCGGCGACGGCGTCGACGTCCTCGTCCGCGAGGTCGGGGGCGATCTTGACCAGGAGCGGCACCCGGCGGGCGGTGACGGTCCGGTCGGCCGCCTCGCGCACGGCGGTCAGCAGCGGGCGCAGCGACTCGGTGGCCTGGAGGTTGCGCAGGCCGGGGGTGTTGGGCGAGGAGACGTTGACGACGAGGTAGTCGGCGTGCGCGGCGAGGCGCTCGGTGGACTTCACGTAGTCGGCGGTGGCGTCGGCCTCGGGGACGACCTTGGTCTTGCCGATGTTGACGCCGACGGTGGTCCGGAAGACCGGGTTGCGGGCGGCCAGACGCGCGGCGACGGCGGCGGAGCCCTCATTGTTGAAGCCCATGCGGTTGATGAGCGCACGGTCGGCGACGAGGCGGAAGAGCCGCTTCTTGGGGTTGCCGGGCTGCGGCTCGCCGGTGACGGTGCCGATCTCGACGTGGTCGAAGCCGAGCATCGCCATGCCGTCGATCGCGACGGCGTTCTTGTCGAAGCCCGCGGCGAGGCCGAAGGGGCCGTGCATCCGCAGGCCGAGGGCCTCGGTGCGCAGCTCCTTGTGGCGGGGGGCGAGCGCGGCGGCGACGAAGGTGCGCAGGACGGGGACGCGGGCGGCCAGGCGGATCCAGCGGAAGGCGGCGTAGTGGGCGCGCTCCGGGTCCATGCGCTTGAAGACCAGCTGGAAGAAGAGTTTGTACATCGGGTGTCCTCGGTGTTCTCGCGAAGCGTCGGTGGTCTCGCGAAGAGGGGGACACCGTTTCCGGTGTCCCCCTCTGGGCTGCTAGTCGCGAGCTGCGGTCAGATGCTCCGCGTGTTCCTGGAGGGAACGTACGCCGACGTCTCCGTGGTTGAGTGCGTCGATGCCCTGGACGGCCGCGGCGAGCGCCTGGACCGTGGTCAGGCACGGCACGGACCGGGCGACGGCAGCGGTGCGGATCTCGTAGCCGTCGAGCCGGCCGCCGGTCCCGTACGGCGTGTTGACGATGAGGTCGACCTCGCCGTCGTGGATGAGCTGGACGATCGTCTTCTCGCCGTTCGGGCCTTCGCCCTCGGACTGCTTGCGCACGACGGTCGCGTTGATCCCGTTGCGCTTGAGCACCTCGGCGGTGCCGGAGGTGGCCATCAGCTCGAAGCCGTGGGCGACCAGCTCGCGGGCGGGGAAGATCATCGTCCGCTTGTCGCGGTTGGCGACCGAGATGAAGGCGCGGCCCTTGGTGGGCAGCGGGCCGTAGGCGCCCGCCTGCGACTTGGCGTACGCCGTGCCGAAGACGGAGTCGATGCCCATGACCTCACCGGTGGAACGCATCTCCGGGCCCAGCACCGTGTCGACGCCACGCCCGTGGACGTCGCGGAAGCGCGACCACGGCATGACGGCCTCCTTGACGGAGATCGGCGCGTCGAGCGGCAGGGTGCCGCCGTCGCCGTGCTTGGGCAGCAGGCCCTCCGCGCGCAGCTCCGCGACGGTCGCGCCCAGCGAGATGCGGGCGGCGGCCTTCGCGAGCGGCACCGCGGTCGCCTTCGAGGTGAAGGGGACGGTGCGGGAGGCGCGCGGGTTGGCTTCGAGGACGTAGAGGATGTCGCCGGAGAGCGCGAACTGGATGTTGATCAGTCCGCGGACGCCGACGCCCTTGGCGATGGACTCGGTGGACGCCCGCAGCCGCTTGATGTCGTAGCCGCCGAGGGTGATCGGGGGCAGGGCGCAGGCGGAGTCCCCGGAGTGGATACCGGCCTCCTCGATGTGCTCCATGACGCCGCCGAGGTAGAGCTCGGTGCCGTCGTAGAGCGCGTCGACGTCGATCTCGATGGCGTCGTCGAGGAAGCGGTCGACCAGGACCGGCCGGGTGGGGCTGATCTCGGTGGACTCGGCGATGTACGAGGAGAGCCGGGTCTCGTCGTACACGATCTCCATGCCGCGGCCGCCGAGGACGTAGGACGGACGGACGAGGACGGGGTAGCCGATCTCGTCCGCGATGGCCTTGGCCTCGGCGAAGGTGGTGGCGGTGCCGTGCTTCGGGGCGGGCAGGCCGGCCTCGGCGAGCACGCGGCCGAAGGCGCCGCGGTCCTCGGCGGCGTGGATCGCCTCCGGGGGCGTACCCACGATGGGCACACCGTTGTCCTTGAGCGCCTGCGCCAGGCCCAGCGGGGTCTGGCCGCCGAGCTGGACGATGACACCGGCGATCGGGCCCGCGAGGGACTCCGCGTGCACGATCTCCAGCACGTCCTCGAGCGTCAGCGGCTCGAAGTACAGGCGGTCGGAGGTGTCGTAGTCCGTGGAGACCGTCTCCGGGTTGCAGTTGACCATCACGGTCTCGTAGCCCGCGTCGCTCAGGGCGAAGGAGGCGTGCACGCAGGAGTAGTCGAACTCGATGCCCTGGCCGATGCGGTTGGGGCCGGAGCCGAGGATGATCACCGCGGGCTTGGTGCGGGACGCGACCTCGCTCTCCTCGTCGTAGGAGGAGTAGAAGTACGGCGTGTTCGCGGCGAACTCGGCTGCACAGGTGTCGACCGTCTTGTAGACCGGGCGGATGCCGAGCGCGTGCCGCACCTCGCGGACGACGTCCTCGCGCAGGCCGCGGATCTCGGCGATCTGGACGTCCGAGAAGCCGTGCCGCTTGGCGTCGGCCAGCAGCTCGGGCACGAGCTTGTCGGCGGCGGCCAGCTCGTCGGCGATCTCCTTGATCAGGAAGAGCTGGTCGACGAACCAGGGGTCGATCTTCGTGGCGTCGAAGACCTCCTCCTGGGTGGCGCCGGCCCGGATCGCCTGCATGACGGTGTTGATCCGGCCGTCGGTGGGACGGACGGCCTCGGCCAGCAGCTCCGCCTTGTCGCCGGGCTCGCCGGTGAAGGCGAACTGCGAACCCTTCTTCTCCAGCGAGCGCAGCGCCTTCTGCAGCGCCTCGGTGAAGTTCCGGCCGATCGCCATGGCCTCGCCCACCGACTTCATGGTGGTGGTGAGGGTGGAGTCGGCGGAGGGGAACTTCTCGAAGGCAAAGCGCGGGGCCTTGACCACGACGTAGTCGAGGGTCGGCTCGAAGGAGGCCGGCGTCTTCTCGGTGATGTCGTTCGGGATCTCGTCCAGCGTGTAGCCGACGGCCAGCTTGGCGGCGATCTTGGCGATCGGGAAGCCGGTCGCCTTGGAGGCGAGCGCCGAGGAGCGGGAGACGCGGGGGTTCATCTCGATCACGATGACGCGGCCGTCGACCGGGTCGATGGCGAACTGGATGTTGCAGCCGCCGGTGTCGACGCCGACCTCGCGGATGATCGCGATGCCGATGTCACGGAGCCGCTGGTACTCGCGGTCGGTGAGGGTCATCGACGGGGCGACGGTGATCGAGTCACCCGTGTGGACGCCCATCGGGTCGAAGTTCTCGATGGAGCAGACGACCACGACGTTGTCGTTCTTGTCGCGCATCAGCTCCAGCTCGTACTCCTTCCAGCCGAGGATGGACTCCTCCAGGAGCACCTCGGTGGTCGGGGAGAGCGTGAGGCCCTGTCCCGCGATGCGGCGCAGCTCCTCCTCGTCGTGGGCGAAGCCGGAGCCGGCGCCGCCCATGGTGAAGGAGGGGCGGACGACGACGGGGTAGCCGCCGAGGGTGTCGACGCCCTTGATGATGTCGTCCATGGTGTGGCAGATGACGGACCGGGCGGACTCGCCGTAGCCGATCTTGGCCTTGACGGCCTCGACGACACCCTTGAAGAGCTCGCGGTCCTCGCCCTTGTTGATGGCCTCGACGTTGGCGCCGATGAGCTCGACGCCGTACTTCTCCAGGACACCGTTCTCGTGCATCGAGATCGCGGTGTTGAGGGCGGTCTGGCCACCCAGGGTCGGGAGCAGCGCGTCGGGGCGCTCCTTGGCGATGATCTTCTCGACGAACTCGGGCGTGATCGGCTCGACGTACGTGGCGTCGGCGATCTCCGGGTCGGTCATGATCGTCGCCGGGTTGGAGTTCACCAGGATGACGCGCAGGCCCTCGGCCTTGAGGACGCGGCACGCCTGGGTGCCGGAGTAGTCGAACTCGGCGGCCTGGCCGATGACGATCGGACCGGAGCCGATGACCAGGACGGACTGGATATCGGAGCGCTTAGGCACGCTGGCCCTCCATCAGGGAAACGAAGCGGTCGAAGAGGTACGCGGCGTCGTGCGGGCCGGCAGCTGCTTCGGGGTGGTACTGGACGCTGAAGGCCGGCCGGTCGAGGAGCTGGAGGCCCTCGACGACCTGGTCGTTCAGGCAGACGTGGGAGACCTCGGCGCGCCCGTAGGCGGTGTCGGAGACCTTGTCGAGCGGGGCGTCGACGGCGAAGCCGTGGTTGTGCGCGGTGACCTCGACCTTGCCGGTCGAGCGGTCCTGCACGGGCTGGTTGATGCCGCGGTGGCCGTACTTCAGCTTGTACGTGCCGAAGCCGAGTGCGCGGCCCAGGATCTGGTTGCCGAAGCAGATGCCGAAGAGCGGGGTCTGCCGCTCCAGGACGCCCTGCATGACGGAGACGGGGTGGTCGGCGGTGGACGGGTCGCCGGGGCCGTTGGAGAAGAAGACGCCGTCGGGCTGCACCGCGTACACCTCCTCCAGGGTGGCGGTGGCGGGCAGGACGTGCACCTCGATGCCGCGCTCGGCCATCCGGTGCGGGGTCATGCCCTTGATGCCGAGGTCGATCGCGGCGACGGTGAACTTCGCGCTCCCGATGGGCAGGGCTTCGCCGCCGGGGCCGATCGCGGGGACGACGTACGTCTCCTTGGTGGCGACCTCGGCGGAGAGGTCGGCGCCGTTCATCTCGGGGGCCTGGCGCACCCGGGCGAGCAGCGTGCCCTCGTCGGCGATCGCGTTGCCGGAGAAGATGCCGACGCGCATCGCGCCGCGCTCGCGCAGGTGGCGGGTGAGGGCGCGGGTGTCGATGCCGCTGATGCCGACGACGCCCTGGCTCGCGAGCTCCTCGTCCAGGGAGCGGCGGGAACGCCAGTTGGAGGGCACCCGCGCGGGGTCGCGCACGACGTAGCCGGCAACCCAGATCCGCTTCGACTCGGGGTCCTCGTCGTTCACCCCGGTGTTCCCGACGTGCGGGGCGGTCATCACGACGACCTGGCGGTGGTACGAGGGGTCGGTCAGCGTTTCCTGGTAGCCGGTCATACCGGTGGAGAACACGGCCTCACCGAAGGTCTCCCCCACAGCCCCGTAGGCGCGGCCGCGGAAGGCGCGGCCGTCCTCCAGGACGAGTACGGCGGGAGCTTTGGCTGCTCCCCGGGTGGAGATCGTCATCGTGCGGTGCCTTCCGTAGTGCTGGTGAGGTGGTTGACGGCTTCGACCCAGGCGGCGTGTTCGGCCGAGTGGTCGGAGCGGAAGCCGGAGTCGATCAGCTGGTCGCCGAGCGCCCAGGTAATGACCAGCAGGCCGCCCTCGGGCAGGACCTTGCCCGCGAGGGCCTTGTCGGTCCTGGCTTCGCGCAGGTCCGCGGCGGGGACGAAGAAGTCCGTCGCGCCGGGCCGTACGACATCGAGGCCCTGCTCGGTGAGGGCGAGCTCGACGCGGCTGCGGGTGCCGAGGCCGTGGGCGACGATGCGGTCGAGCCACTGCCCGGCCGTCGTCGAGGCGTGGTAGCGCCCGGTCAGCGTGAGCAGCTTCTCGCCGTCCGGGAAGCCGACCGGGGTGGTCGCGAGGTCGGGGAGATCCGACTGGAGGCTGCCGCGCCACTTCCATCCCTGGCGCATCAGCCAGTAGACGAGGGCGATGAGGACGGCCAGTCCGATCACCCAGCTGATGCGGGCGGACCAGTCGGTGACCTCCGCCGACTTCTGCTCGGCGGCCAGTCGGTACAGCTGGTGGGTGGGGCTGAGTGATGTCACGCGAGTTTCCCGTCGACGACCGTGGCACGGCCCCGCAGGAAGGTGTGGGTCACTCGGCCCGGCAGCTCGCGCCCCTCGTAGGGGGTGTTGCGGCTGCGGGAGGCGAAGCCCGCGGGGTCCACGACTCCACGGTATGCCGGATCGACCAGGGTGAGGTTGGCGGGCTCGCCCTCCGAGACGGGCCGGCCGTGTCCGTCGAGGCGGCCGATGGCGGCGGGGCGGAACGACATCCGGTCGGCGACGACGGCCCAGTCGATCAGACCGGTCTCCACCATCGTCTGCTGGACGACGGAGAGCGCTGTCTCCAGGCCCACCATGCCCATGGCGGCCGCGGCCCACTCGCAGTCCTTGTCCTCGTGCGGGTGCGGGGCGTGGTCGGTGGCGACGCAGTCGATGGTGCCGTCGGCGAGGGCCTCACGCAGGGCCATGACGTCGGCCTCGGTGCGCAGCGGCGGGTTCACCTTGTAGACCGGGTTGTAGGACCGTACGAGCTCGTCGGTGAGGAGCAGGTGGTGCGGGGTGACCTCGGCCGTGACGTTCCAGCCCTTGGACTTGGCCCAGCGGACGATCTCGACGGAGCCGGCGGTCGACAGGTGGCAGATGTGCACCCGGGAGTCGACGTGGGCCGCGAGCAGCACGTCACGGGCGATGATCGACTCCTCGGCGACGGCGGGCCAGCCGCCGAGGCCGAGCTCGGCCGAGACGATGCCCTCGTTCATCTGGGCGCCCTCGGTGAGGCGGGGCTCCTGGGCGTGCTGGGCGACGACCCCGTCGAACGCCTTCACGTACTCCAGGGCGCGGCGCATGATCACCGCGTCGTCGACGCACTTGCCGTCGTCGGAGAAGACCTTCACTCCGGCGGCCGAATCGTGCATGGCGCCGAGTTCGGCGAGCTGCTTGCCCTCCAGGCCGACGGTGACGGCGCCGATGGGCTGCACGTCGCAGTAGCCGGACTCCTTGCCGAGCCGCCAGACCTGCTCGACGACTCCTGCGGTGTCGGCGACCGGGAAGGTGTTGGCCATGGCGTGCACGGCGGTGAAGCCGCCGACCGCGGCGGCCTTGGTGCCGGTCAGGACGGTCTCGGAGTCCTCGCGGCCGGGCTCGCGCAGGTGGGTGTGGAGGTCGACCAGACCGGGCAGCAGGATCTGGCCCGCCGCCTCGATCACGGTGGCGTCGCCGGCGTCGAGCCCGGTGCCGACCGCCGCGATGCTCTCGCCGTCGATGAGGACGTCCTGGGGCTCGCCGCCGAGGACCTTCGCGCCGCGGATAAGGATCTTGCTCATGGTTACTTGTTCTCCTCGGTACGGGCGGCGGTGGCGGTGGGGGCGGCGGGCTCGGAGCCGCCGAGCAGCAGGTAGAGCACGGCCATGCGGATCGAGACGCCGTTGGCGACCTGCTCGACGACCGTGCACCGGTCGGAGTCGGCGACCTCGGCGGTGATCTCCATGCCGCGGACCATCGGGCCGGGGTGCATGACGATGGCGTGCTCGGGCATCTTCGCCATCCGCTCGCCGTTCAGGCCGTAGCGGCGTGAGTACTCGCGCTCGGTCGGGAAGTAGGCGGCGTTCATCCGCTCACGCTGCACACGAAGCATCATCACAGCGTCCGACTTCGGCAGCACCTCGTCGAGGCTGTAGCTGATGTCGCAGGGCCACTGCTCGACGCCGACGGGGACCAGGGTGGGCGGGGCCACGAGGGTGACGTGGGCGCCGAGGGTGGTCAGCAGGTGGACGTTGGAGCGGGCGACACGGCTGTGCAGGATGTCGCCGACGATCGTGATCCGGCGGCCGTCGAGGTCCTTGCCGAGTCCGGTGTCGGCCCCGACCAGCCTGCGGCGCATGGTGAAGGCGTCGAGGAGGGCCTGGGTGGGGTGCTCGTGCGTGCCGTCGCCGGCGTTGACGACCGCGCCGTCGATCCAGCCGGAGGTGGCCAGGCGGTACGGGGCTCCGGAGGCGCCGTGCCGGATGACGACGGCGTCGGCGCCCATCGCCTCCAGGGTGAGGGCGGTGTCCTTGAGCGACTCACCCTTGGAGACCGAGGAGCCCTTGGCGGAGAAGTTGATGACGTCGGCGGACAGCCGCTTGGCGGCCGCCTCGAAGGAGATGCGGGTACGCGTCGAGTCCTCGAAGAAGAGGTTGACGACGGTTCGGCCGCGCAGGGTCGGGAGCTTCTTGATCGGCCGGTCCGCGACCCGGGCCATCTCCTCGGCGGTGTCGAGGATCAGGACGGCGTCGTCGCGGGTGAGGTCGGCGGCCGAGATGAGGTGGCGCTTCATCTGGGTGTTCTCCGGGTGGCTGGAGGATTCAGGCGTGCGGGCGTGCGGAAGCCGTCGTACGGCGGGTGGGCCGTACGGGAGGACAGCTAGCGCTCGACCGCCGGGGCGGCCTGCTCGACCCCGAGCAGCACGGCGTCGCGGCCGTCCTCCTCGGCGAGCTGGACCTTGACCGTCTCCCGCAGCGACGTGGGGAGGTTCTTGCCGACGTAGTCGGCACGGATCGGGAGTTCGCGGTGTCCGCGGTCGACGAGGACCGCGAGCTGCACCGCGCGGGGCCGGCCGATGTCGCCGAGCGCGTCGAGTGCGGCGCGGATCGTGCGGCCGGAGAAGAGGACGTCGTCGACGAGGACGACCAGGCGGCCCTCGATGCCCTCGCCGGGGATCTCGGTGCGGGCCAGGGCGCGTGCGGGGCGCATCCGCAGGTCGTCGCGGTACATGGTGATGTCGAGCGATCCGACCGGCATCTTGCGGCCGGTGATCTCTTCGAGCTTGTCGGCGAGCCGGCGGGCGAGGAAGACGCCCCGGGTCGGGATGCCGAGAAGCACCACATCGTCGGCGCCCTTGGCGCGTTCGACGATCTCGTGGGCGATGCGGGTCAGTACTCGGGCGATGTCGGGAGCCTCGAGAACGGGGCGTGCCGCATTGCCGGTGGCGTCGTGCTGTGCGTCCATAAGAAACGGACCTCCTTCTCCGCCTCTCTGGACGGATCTTAAAGGACGTCGAAATTGCGTCATCCACGTTACCAGGGCCTGAGCAGGCCCCTTGCCCCCACCCCCGGGAGGTACCGGTCCGGACCATTCAGCTTGACGCACCCAAGTAACGCTGCGTAACCTCACAGTGAGTTACCAGCCACGCGGCGGAGCCGCACAATGTTCCAGCGTCCGGGGAGCCTTATGTCCAGCGAATACGCAAAACAGCTCGGGGCCAAGCTCCGCGCCATCCGCACCCAGCAGGGCCTCTCCCTCCACGGCGTGGAGGAGAAGTCCCAGGGCCGCTGGAAGGCCGTCGTGGTCGGCTCGTACGAGCGCGGTGACCGTGCCGTGACCGTGCAGCGCCTTGCCGAGCTGGCCGACTTCTACGGCGTTCCGGTGCAGGAGCTCCTGCCCGGCACGACGCCCGGCGGGGCTGCCGAGCCGCCGCCGAAGCTCGTTCTCCAGCTCGAGCGCCTCGCCCACGTCCCGCCGGAGAAGGCCGGGCCCCTGCAGCGCTACGCGGCGACGATCCAGAGCCAGCGCGGCGACTACAACGGCAAGGTGCTGTCGATCCGCCAGGACGACCTGCGCACGCTGGCCGTGATCTACGACCAGTCGCCGTCCGTGCTCACGGAGCAGCTGATCAGCTGGGGCGTCCTGGACGCCGACGCGCGCCGCGCGGTCGCTCACGACGAGGGCTGACCACCCCAGCAGAAACGTACCGCCGGGTCGGCGGGGCCCTTTCCGGGCGCCCCGCCGGACCCGGCGTTTCCGTTTTCCGGGCCGTCCTCGCAGACGGCCCGAGCATGCCGAAGGGCCCACGGTCGTCCGACCGTGGGCCCTTCGGCGGCAGAACACCGCCGGGGTTACTGCTCCCGGCGAAGGTTCGGCTTGAGGTCCTTGAAACGGGCCAGCAGGCCGTTCACGAAGGACGGGGATTCGTCGGTGGAGAACTCCTTGGCGATCTGCACCGCTTCGTCGATCACCACCGCGTCCGGCGTCGCGTCCACCCAGATCAGCTCGTACGCACCGAGCCGCAGGATGTTCCGGTCGACGACCGGCATGCGGTCGATCTCCCAGTCCACGGCGTAGGTGACGATGAGGTCGTCGATGCGGTCCGCGTACTGTGCGTACCCCTCGACGAGCTCCATCGTGTACTCGGTGACCGGCGGCTGACGGGTGTCGGACCGCGAGTGCCGGACCCAGTCCGCGAGGACCGTCTGCACGGACTCACCGCGCTGGTCGGCCTCGAAGAGGATCTGGAAGGCTCGCTTGCGGGCCGTATTCCGGGCAGCCACGGTTAGCCGTTCACCCGGCCGAGGTAATCGCCCGTGCGGGTGTCGACCTTGATCTTCTCACCGGTGGTGATGAAGAGGGGGACACCGATCTCGTAGCCGGTCTCCAGCGTGGCGGGCTTGGTGCCACCGGTGGACCGGTCGCCCTGGACGCCCGGGTCCGTGTGCTGGATGGTCAGCTCGACCGCGGCAGGCAGCTCGACGTAGAGCACCTCGCCCTCGTGCTGGGCGACGGAGGCGGTGAAGCCCTCGATCAGGTAGTTGGCAGCCTTGCCAACGGCCTTGCGGTCGACCATCAGCTGGTCGTAGGTGTTCATGTCCATGAAGACGAAGTACTCGCCGTCCATGTACGAGAACTGCATGTCGCGCCGGTCAATGGTGGCCGTTTCGACCTTCACGCCGGCGTTGAACGTCTTGTCGACGACCTTGCCGGAGAGCACGTTCTTGAGCTTGGTGCGCACGAAGGCCGGGCCCTTGCCGGGCTTGACGTGCTGGAACTCGACGACGGACCAGAGCTGGCCTCCGTCGAGCTTGAGCACCAGGCCGTTCTTGAGGTCGTTCGTGGAAGCCACGGTTGCGGAATCTCCTGGACTGAAGCTGGTGGAACGACCGAGGATGCGCGCTAGAGCGCGAGCAGCTCCTTGGTCGTAATGGTGAGTAGCTCGGGTCCGCCGTCCGCCTCGGGGCGCACGACGAGCGTGTCATCGATCCGGACTCCGCCCCGGCCCGGGAGGTGGACCCCCGGTTCGACGGTGACCGGCACACAAGCGTCCAGTTTACCCATGGCTGCAGGTGCCAGCTGCGGGTCCTCGTCGATTTCGAGCCCCACCCCGTGCCCGGTCCGGGGTGCGAGGCCCTCACCATGGCCCGCGGACTCCAGGACATGACGGGCCGCACGGTCCACATCACGGTAGGCGGCGCCGGGCACCAGCGCCTCACGTCCGGCCCGCTGAGCGGCGAAAACCAGGTCGTAGAGCTCGATCTGCCACTCGGCCGGCGCCGTCCCGATGACGAAGGTGCGGCCGATCTCGCACCGGTAGCCGCGGTAGTTGGCGCCGAGGCAGACGGAGAGAAAATCTCCTTCCTCGACCCGTCGGTCCGAGGGGCGGTGACGCCCCCGGCCCGAGTTGGGGCCGGTGGCGACGGACGTCGCGAAGGCGGGGCCGTCGGCACCGTGGTCCACCAGCCGGCGTTCCAGTTCGAGGGCGAGATGCCGCTCCGTACGGCCGACCAGAATCGATTCGAGGAGTTCGCCCAGCGCATGGTCGGTGATCTCGGCGGCGATCCGCAGACAGCCGATCTCCTCCTCGTCCTTGACGATGCGCAGCTGCTCGACGTTGGCTCCGAGATCGGCCAGCCGGAGCTTCGGGGCGACCGAGGCCATGGCCCGGTGCCGGGCGACGGTCAGGTCGTGTTCCTCGACGGCCAGGGACTCCGCCCCGCCCGCGGTGGCCAGATCCGCGGCGGCGACCACGGGATCACCGCCGGACACCGGCAGGAGGTCCACCCGGAGCTGTTCGTCGGTGCGCCCGTCGGCCGGATCACCGGTCGGGGGGCGCGGGCAGAGCAGGACGTCCTCGTCGGGGCCGAGCAGCAGCACGGCGCCCGGGGGCGCTCCGCCCGCCAGGTAGCGGACATTGGCGGGGCGGGAGACCAGAGCGGCCGCGGATCCGACGGCGGCGCACCGGTCGCGGAGCAGCCCGCGGCGGACGGCGTACACCTCTGACATGCGTCGAGCGTACGAGCGCGGGCGCGGGCCCGCCCGGCCAGCGCACCCGACCGGGCGGTCGTCCCCCGGCCCTCAGCCGGCGGGCGGCCCCGCCGGCCGGCGGCTCACCAGGCCGGGGGGCTGGCGAGGGAGCGGGCGAGTATGTCGTCCAGGACGCGGGCGGTGGTCTCCACGTCGTACGTGGAGTTGTCGATGATCGGCAGGCCGGAGCCGTACCAGCCGGCCATCCGGCCGTGGATCCGGGCGACCTCCTCGTCGGAGAGACGGCGGTTGCCGCTGCGGGCGGCGTTGCGCTCCAGGACGATCTCCAGGCCCGGCAGCAGGACGACGGGCAGCAGGCCGGGGCCGACGTGGCGCTTCCAGCCGCCGAGGCCGACCACGGGCCGGTCCGGGAAGACGGCGTCGTCGAGGATGCAGGAGATGCCGTTGGCCAGGAAGTTGCGGGCCGCGAAGCCGCAGGTACGGCGGGCCAGGCGGTACTGGGCCTCCGACTGGTCGTTCCACCCCGCCTGCGGGTCGGCGAAGCCGGAGCAGACCCACTCGCGGACGTCGTCGAGGCTGACGTGGGCGGTGGGGACTCGGCGGCGGGCCGCCCAGAGCTTGGCCACCGTGGTCTTCCCGGCGCCTGCCGGGCCGATCAGGAGCACGGCGAGGGTCGCGTTGCCCGTGCCGGGCCCGGCGGGCGGTGCGGGCAGCGGTACGGGCCCGCCCGGCGGCAGCTGGATGTGCCCGGTGGTCTCCCGGGAGACCGGGGCGGGGGCCTGGTGCGGCGCCGGCCCCGTCCAGCCCTGGCCCTGCGGCGCGGGAGGTGCCGGGGGCGGTGGACCCGGGTGACCGGCCTGAGGCGGGACGGGCGGGCCGGCGGGCCCGGGGACCGGTGGGCCCGGGTGACCGGGGTGCTGGGCCTGGTGCGACCAGCCGACGGGCCCGTTCCCGGGTCCCTGGGGCGGCGGCAGCGGGGCCCCCACTGCGTGCTGCATCCGGTGGCACTCCGTCTCGTACAGGCAACTGGCGCTGGTGGAACGGCAACCGTACCTTCCCCGGCCGCTACGGAGGGAACGGCCGGGGAGGGTCCACAGTGCCCCGTCGGCCAGTCGGCTTTCCGGTGCGTGCGGCGGTGCGTCAGTCGGTCAGCTCGTCCGCGAGCGCGCGCAGGGCGAGCCGGTAGGAGCCGATGCCGAATCCGGCCACGGTCCCGGTGGCGACCGGTGCGACCACGGAGTTGTGGCGGAATTCCTCGCGCGCGTACGGGTTCGAGATGTGGACCTCGATCAGCGGAGCGGTGCGCTGGGCGGCCGCGTCCCGCATCCCGTACGAGTAGTGCGTGAAGGCTCCCGGGTTCAGAACGACCGGAATTGAACCGTCCGCGGCCTCGTGGAGCCAGCGGATCAGCTCCCCCTCGTCGTTGGTCTCCCGCACGTCGACGTCGAAGCCGAGCTCCTTGCCGAGGGTGCGGCAGGTGTCGACGAGTCCGGCGTACGAAGTCGCCCCGTAGACATCGGGTTCCCGGGAGCCGAGCCGGCCGAGGTTGGGCCCGTTGAGGACGAAGACCCGGCGGGTCACGCCGAGACCTCCCCGTAGGCGGCGAGCAGGACGGCCGGGTCGGGACCCTCCAGGACGGTGGGCTTGCCGAGACCGTCCAGGACGATGAAGCGCAGCAGGTTGCCGCGGGACTTCTTGTCGACCTTCATGTTCTCCAGCAGCTTGGGCCACTGGTCGCCGCGGTAGGTGAGCGGCAGCCCGACCGACTCCAGGACGGTGCGGTGCCGGTCGGCGGTGGCGTCGTCCAGGCGTCCGGCGAGGCGGCCCAGTTCGGCGGCGAAGACCATGCCGATGGAGACGGCGGCGCCGTGGCGCCACTTGTAGCGCTCGTTCTTCTCGATCGCGTGGGCCAGCGTGTGCCCGTAGTTGAGGATCTCGCGGAGTCCGGACTCCTTGAGGTCGCTGGAGACGACCTCGGCCTTGACCCGGATGGCCCGCTCGATGAGCTCCGAGGTGTGCGGTCCGGCGGGTGTGCGCGCGCCCTGCGGGTCCGCCTCGACGAGGTCGAGGATCACCGGGTCGGCGATGAAGCCGGCCTTGATGATCTCCGCCATGCCGGAGACGTAGTCGTTGACCGGCAGCGAGTCCAGCGCGGCCAGGTCGCAGAGCACCCCGGCCGGCGGGTGGAAGGCGCCGACGAGGTTCTTGCCCTCGGCGGTGTTGATGCCGGTCTTGCCGCCGACGGCCGCGTCGACCATGCCGAGCACGGTCGTGGGGACGGCGATCCAGCGCACCCCGCGCAGCCAGGAGGCGGCGACGAAGCCGGCGACGTCCGTGGTGGCGCCACCGCCGATGCCGACGATGACGTCGCTGCGGGTGAAACCGGTCTGGCCGAGCGCCTTCCAGCAGTAGGCGGCGACCTCGACGGTCTTGGCCTCCTCGGCGTTCGGCAGCTGGATCGCGATGGCCTCGTAGCCCTGGTCTGCGAGGTCCTGGCGGACGGCCTCGCCGGTCTCGGCGAGCGCCTCCGGGTGCAGGACCGCGACGCGCTGGGCGCGCTCGCCGATGAGCGAGGGCAGCTCCGCGAGGAGTTGCCGGCCGATCAGCACCTCGTACGGGTCGGTGCCCGCGCTGCCGGCGATCTGGATGCGGGTGGGGGCCTGCTCGGTCATCGTTGTGTTCTCCCGGCCGGACGGTGCGTCCGGCAGCTCCAGTGCGTCGAGGACCGCCTGGGCGACCTCTTCCGGTGTGCGTTCGTCGGTCGCGACGACCGCGCGGGCCACCTCCGTGTAGAGGTGGCGGCGGGCCTCCATGAGCTCGCGCCACTGCCGGCGCGGGTTCACGGCGAGCAGCGGGCGAGCGGTGTTGAGCCCGACGCGCTTGACGGCCTCGTCGACGTCCATCGAGAGGTAGACCACGGCGTGATCGGCGAGCAGGGCGCGCGTCGCCTCGTCGAGGACGGCTCCGCCGCCGAGCGAGAGAACTCCCCCGTGCTCGGCGACCGCGGCCCGGACAGCCCGCCGCTCCAGCTCGCGGAAATGATCCTCGCCCTCGTCGTAGAAGATCTCGGAGATGGGCTTGCCGGCCGTGGCCACGACATCGGCGTCGGTGTCCCGGTAGCCGGTGCCCAGCCGGGCGGCGAGCAGCTCGCCGACCGTGGACTTGCCGACGCCCATCGGCCCGACCAGGACGATCAGCGGGCCGCTCATCGGATCTGGAGGTGGTCGAGGTACGACTGGACGTTGCGGTGGGTCTCGGCGACGCTGTCGCCGCCGAACTTCTCCGCGACCGCGTCGGCGAGGACCAGCGCGACCATCGCCTCGGCGACGATGCCTGCCGCCGGAACGGCACAGACATCGGAGCGCTGGTGGTGTGCCTTGGCGGGTTCACCGGTCACCACATCGACCGTGGCCAGTGCGCGCGGCACCGTCGCGATCGGCTTCATCGCGGCTCGGACGCGCAGCAGCTCACCGGTGGTCAGACCGCCCTCGGTGCCACCCGCGCGGCCGGAGGCGCGCTTGATGCCGTCCTCGGTCACCAGAATCTCGTCGTGCGCCTGCGATCCGGGCACCCGGGCGAGGTCGAAGCCGTCACCGACCTCGACGCCCTTGATGGCCTGGATGCCCATGAGGGCTGCGGCGAGGCGGGCGTCGAGCCTGCGGTCCCAGTGCACGTGCGAACCGAGGCCGACCGGCACTCCGTACGCCAGCACCTCGACGACGCCGCCGAGCGTGTCGCCGTCCTTGTGGGCCTGGTCGATCTCGGCGACCATCTGCTTGCTCGCGTCGGCATCGAGGCAGCGCACCGGGTCGGCGTCGAGCTTCTCGACGTCGGCGGGAACGGGGTAGACCCCGTACGGCGCCTTCGCGGCGGCCAGCTCGACGACATGGCTGACGATCTCGATGCCGGCCGTCTCCTTGAGGTACGACCGGGCGACGGCGCCGAGGGCGACACGGGCCGCGGTCTCCCGGGCGCTGGCGCGCTCCAGGATCGGCCGGGCCTCGTCGAACCCGTACTTCTGCATACCGGCGAGGTCGGCGTGGCCGGGCCGGGGACGGGTCAGCGGGGCGTTACGGGCCTGGGCGGCCAGCACGTCGGGGTCGACCGGGTCGGCCGACATGACCTGCTCCCACTTGGGCCACTCGGTGTTGCCCACCATCACGGCGACGGGCGAGCCCATGGTCAGGCCGTGCCGCACCCCGCCGAGAAAAGTGACCTCGTCCTTCTCGAACTTCATCCGGGCGCCGCGCCCGTATCCGAGCCGTCGCCTGGCGAGCGCGTCCGCCACCATCTCCGTGGTGACGGGGATACCGGCGGGAAGACCCTCCAGCGTCGCCACCAGTGCGGGGCCGTGCGACTCTCCGGCGGTCAGCCAGCGCAACCTGCTCAACGGTGCTCCTCATGCTCGCGCCTGTAACTGCAACGGCGCGACCGGGTGCGCGGCCCTGGCCCGCCGCCCCCGATCCTCCCACGCTCGTCGGCCACTCCTGCCCGGCGTCCACGTTGCGGACCGCCGTCGGAACCGGTCACAGACCGCCGACAGCGTCTGAAAACCACCTTGCGTGACCTTCACATGATCTTTACCGTCCAGCTTGACCGAGCACATGCCGTCTGAGAACTGGTGAATCCAAGCATCATGCGATCCTTGATACGCGTTCTCGTAACACTCTGTGCGGTGCTGGGGCTCAGCCTCACCTTCACCCCGGCCGCGCAGGCCGCGACCAGCAACCCGGCCTCCGTATGCGGATCGGGTTACTACGTGCAGTCCTCCCACGGAGTCGGCGTGTACTTCGAAGGCTCCGGCCCGCAGGCGGTCGCATACCTCCTCTACAACGCCTCTACCGGCTACAACTGCGCCGTGACAGTCCTGGTGGGCGACCGCTCCGGCCTGTACGTGGGCGCAGGCATCCGCACACAGGACGGTTCCTGGGTGAAGGACACCGGTAACTACTCCTCCTACGCCGGACCGGTGCGGGTAAAAGCCAGCGGCAAGTGCGTCCAGTACTGGGGCACGACCAACTGGTGGAGTGCTAACACCCGCTATAACGACGTGTACACCAGTCCGCTGGGCTGGTGTGGCTAGCAACCCCGTCCGTCGTTGCACGTGGGTGAGGGGGCCAACGGAACGATCCGTTGGCCCCCTCACTTACGCGCAACGAGTGCAACTTCAGCCCAGACCATCCGCCCCGCCGCCGGTCCAGCAGACGGACGGACGGCGGGCCGGGAGTGCCCTCAGCGGGCGGCCAGAGCCTGTTCGCCGGCGTGGCGCATGGCGACCAGCGGCGCGGGCGAGCGGCCCGTCATCTGCTCGACCTGAAGGACGGCCTGGTGCACCAGCAGGTCAAGACCTCCGACGACTGCACCGCCACGGCTCGCCCAGGCGGAGGCGAGTCCGGTGGGCCAGGGCTCGTACAGCACGTCGAAGAGCGTGCCGGGGTGCTCCGGTACGGCGTCCGTCAGCCCGTCCGTCGCTCCGGCCGGTGTCGTCGCGATAATCAGCGGGGCGTGCAGTGCCTGCTCGGCCTCGGCCCAGTCCGCGATGTGCACATCGACCCCGAGCCGCTCGCCCCAGCCGCGCATCTCGTCACCGCGCTCGCGGCTGCGGACGTAGGCCGTCACCGGTCCCGTACAGATCTGCGAGAGCGCGGCGAGCGCGGACGAGGCGGTGGCTCCGGCGCCGAGTACGGCGGCGGATTCGGTCTTCTCGACGCCGCGCTCGCGCAGGGCGGCGATCATGCCGGGGATATCCGTGTTGTCGCCGGTGCGTCGGCCGTCATCGGTGAGGACGACCGTGTTCACGGCCTCGACGGAGGCCGCGGTCTCGCTGACGGAGTCCAGCAGGGGGATGATCGCCCTCTTCAGCGGCATGGTGAGGGAGAGCCCGGCCCAGGAGGAGTCCAGCCCCCCGACGAATCCGGACAGTGCCTGCTCGTCGATCTCGAACCGGTCGTACGACCAGTCGTCGAGGCCCAGCTCCGCGTACGCGGCCCGGTGCAGGACCGGGGAGAGCGAGTGGGCGATGGGCGAGCCGAGGACGGCTGCCCGGTGGCGCCCGTCAGTTGAGGTCATGCATTTCCTTGAACTTCTCGTTGAGCTTCTCGTGCTCTGCGACCGTCTTGGTGAACTGAGTCTTCTTGCCGTCGAGCGAAATGAAGAACATCCACCCGCTGGCAGTGGGACTGATCGTCGCGCGCAGGGCTTCGTCCCCGGGGTTACCGATGGGCCCGGGCGGAAGACCGGCGTGGTAGTAGGTGTTGTAGGGATCCGGATTGGTCCGGATCTCGTTCGACCTGATCTTGATCTCGCTCTGGTTCTTGAGGTAATTGAACGCCGAGTCGAATTCGAGCTTGCGGTTTGTGGCCACATTGTCAGGCTTCAGGCGGTTGTAGACGACTTCGGCCATCTTGCGGAAGTCTTCGTGCGTGAGGCCCTCCGCCTGGACCAGGCTGGCCACAGTAAGGACCTGCCACGGACCGTCCAGCTTGTACTTCTTGGCGGCCGCTTCGAGGTCGAGGTCCTTGTATTCCTCGTTTGACCTGGAGACCATCTTCTTGAGAATTGCCTCGGGCTTGGTTTCCTTCGTCACCGGGTACGCCGCCGGGTAGAGGAATCCTTCCAGCGGATCCTTGATGTCCTCGTTCTTGCCGACCCAATCGGGCAGGCCCAGATCAGACTTCTTGGACTTGGCAATGCCCTGGGTCGTGCCCTTCTTGAGACCCAGCTTCTTATCGACCATCGCGTAGACACCCACATTGCGGGTTCCCTCGGGAATCACCAGCAGGTTCTGACTCTTCGGGTCGACCATCATCTTCACGGCCTCGGACGCCGACATCTCCGAGTGGAGGAGATAGACCCCGGCCTGGATCGACTTCCCCTTGGGGTTCTCGTTCTGCGCGGAGACGAACGCGTCGACGCTCTTGACGACGCCGGCCTTCTTCAGGATGTTGCCGATGTCGTACCCGTACGAGCCCTTCGGGATCTCCACCTCGACGGACCCCGAGCCGCTGCCCGCGTAGTCGGGGGCCGAGCCGAACTTGTCCTTGTAGAACGAGTAGCCCACGTAGCCCACTCCGCCGAGGCCGCCGGCCAGGACGAGGGAGACGACCAGGCAGGCGCAGCCGCTGCGCCCCTTCTTCTTCTTGCCCTTGCCGCGGCGCTCGCCGTCGCCGTTCCCGCGGCGGGAGTCACGCGAGTCCTCGTCGTAGTCGTCGTCCTTGGCTTCGCCGTCGTCCGCGCCCGTGAAGAACGGGTGGGTCTCCTCCGGCTGGACCTCGGGGTCCCAGTCCGGGTTCTGCGCGGGAGCCTGTGCGGGTGCCGCCTCACGGCGGCCCGGAGGCTGCGGCGGCGGGTAAGCCTCAGGGGTGCCGTAGTAGTCGTTCGTCTCGCCGTAGCCGTACGGAGCGGCGGCCTGGCCCTCGTACGGCATCGCGGCTGGCTGCTGACCGGTGTCCCAGCCGCCGTTGTAGGGAGGCTGCTGGGCGTGCGGGTCCTGCTGCTGGGCGTATGAGGGCTGCTGCTGGGCGTGCGGGTCCTGCTGCTGGGTGTACGAGGGCTGCTGCTGGCCGTACGGGTCCTGCTGCGTGCCGTACGGGGGCTGCTGCTGATACTGCGGCTGCTGCTGCGCGTACGGATCCTGCTGGTGCTGCTGCTGCGCGTACGGGTCCTGTTGCTGCTGCTGCGCATAGGGGTCCTGCTGCTGGGCATACGGGTCCTGCGACTGCTGCTGGGCGTACGGATCCTGCTGCTGGCCGCCGTACTGACTCTGGCCGTGGGCAGGCTGCTGGCCTCCCCATCCCTGGTCCCCAAACAAGGGGTCCTCGGGATGCCACGGTTCGGAGCCGGGGCCCCGGCCATACTCAGTCATCGATCCCCTTGAGCCGCGAGACGAGGTCCCGTCTCTTTGCTGTGCGGTGTTTGTTCGAACACCGCCGCATCGCGCGGAACGTTACCGTATCGCGATCAGACAACCACTTCGACGCCCTCGCCGGGTGGATTGCCCGAAGCCCGTTCGGACTCCAGAGCGTTCTGGAGGATCACCACAGCGGCAGCCTGATCGATGACGGATCGGCCCTTTTTGGACTTCACGCCTGATGCGCGCAGCCCCTGAGTGGCCGTCACTGTGGTCATCCTCTCGTCCACCAACCGCACCGGAATGGGTGCAACCGCACGGGCGAGCACGTCGGTGAACGCACGGACCTTGGCCGCCGCCGGCCCTTCACCGCCGCCCAGGGACCGGGGCAGACCGACGATGACCTCGATCGGCTCGTACTCCGCGACGATCTGCCCGAGCCGCCGGTGGGCAGCCGGGACATCGCGTCCCGGCACGGTCTCCACCGGCGTGGCGAGGATCCCGTCGGGGTCGCACGAGGCGACCCCGATCCGGGCGTCCCCGACGTCGATCGCCAGTCGGCGACCGCGGCGCATCTGCGTCATGTCCGGCGTCACGCCGTCTCGGTGACGAGGCGTTCGACTGCGGCGACGGCGTCGCCGATGGCGTGCGGGTTCTGGCCGCCGCCCTGGGCGACGTCCGGCTTGCCGCCGCCTCCGCCACCGAGGGTCTTGGCGGCGGTACGGACCAGGTCGCCGGCCTTGAGGCCGCGCTCGCGGGCGGCCTCGTTGGTGGCGATGACGGTCAGCGGGCGCCCGTTGGCCGTGGTGAACAGGGCCACGACGGCCGGCCGGCCGCCCTGGATGCGCCCGCGGACGTCGAGGACGAGCTTGCGCAGGTCGTCGGCCGAGGTGCCGTCCGGCACCTGGCCGGTGACCAGGGCGACGCCCCGTACGTCCTTGGCGGAGTCGACCAGACCTGCGGCGGCCGCCAGGACCTTCTCCGCGCGGAACTTCTCGATCTCCTTCTCGGCGTCCTTCAGCTTGCCGAGCATGGAGGCGATCTTCTCCGGGAGCTCCTCGGAGCGGCCCTTGACCAGCTCCTGGAGCTGGGCGACGACCGTGTGCTCCTTGGCGAGGAAGTTGTACGCGTCGACGCCGACGAGGGCCTCGATCCGGCGCACACCGGAGCCGATGGACGACTCACCGAGGAGCTTCACCAGGCCGAGCTGGGCGGTGTTGTGGACGTGCGTGCCGCCACACAGTTCCTTGGAGAAGTCGCCGATGGTGACGACCCGGACCCGCTCGCCGTACTTCTCGCCGAACTCGGCGATCGCGCCCTGCTTCTTGGCGTCGTCGATCGACATGACCTCGGCCTGGACGTCGAGTTCCCGCGAGAGGACCTCGTTGATCTTCTGCTCGACGTCGACGAGGACCGTGCCGGGTACGGCGGCGGGCGAGCCGAAGTCGAAGCGGAAGCGGCCCGGGGAGTTCTCCGAACCGGCCTGGGCGGCCGTCGGGCCGAGCGCGTCACGCAGCGCCTGGTGCGTGAGGTGGGTGGCGCTGTGGGCGCGGGCGATCGCGCGGCGGCGGGTGTTGTCGATGGTGGCGAGTGCGGAGGCGCCGACCGTCACCTCGCCGACCTGGACCGAGCCCTTGTGGACGGAGACGCCGGGGACCGGCTGCTGGACGTCGCGCACCTGGATGACGGCGCCGTTGTCGAGCCGGATCCGGCCCTGGTCGGCGAGCTGGCCGCCGCCCTCGGCGTAGAACGGGGTGCGGTCCAGGACGACCTCGACCTCGTCGCCCTCGGAGGCCGCGGGCGAGGAGACGCCGTCGACGAGGAGACCGACGACGGTCGACTCGCCCTCGGTGGCGGTGTATCCGGTGAACTCGGTGATGCCGGAGTTGTCGGCGACCTCGCGATAGGCGGACAGGTCCGCGTGACCGGTCTTCTTGGCCCTCGCGTCGGCCTTGGCCTTGTCCCGCTGCTCCTGCATGAGGCGGCGGAATCCGTCCTCGTCCACGGAGAGGCCCTGTTCGGCGGCCATCTCCAGGGTGAGGTCGATCGGGAAGCCCCAGGTGTCATGGAGCAGGAACGCCTTGTCGCCGGCGATGACCCGGCCGCCGGCGGCCTTGGTCTCGGTGACGGCGGTCTCCAGGATGTTGGTGCCGCCCTTGAGCGCCTTGAGGAAGGCGGCTTCCTCGGCAAGGGCGACGGTCTCGATGCGCTTGCGGTCGGTGATCAGCTCGGGGTACTGCAGCCCCATCGTCTCGATCACGACGCCGACCAGCTCGTTGACGACGGAACCGGTGGCGCCCATCAGCCGCATGTTGCGGATGGCCCGGCGCATGATGCGGCGCAGCACGTAGCCGCGGCCCTCGTTGCCGGGGGTAACACCGTCGCCGATGAGCATGACGGAGGTGCGGATGTGGTCGGCGACCACGCGGAGCGAGACGTCGGTACCCTGGGCGGCGCCGTAGCGCACACCGGTGAGCTCGGTGGCCTTGTCCATGACGACGCGCAGGGTGTCGGTCTCGTACATGTTCTGCACGCCCTGCAGGATCATCGCGAGGCGTTCGAGGCCGAGGCCGGTGTCGATGTTCTTGGACGGCAGGTCGCCGAGGATCGGGAAGTCGTCCTTGCCGTCGCCGGCGCCGCGCTCGTACTGCATGAAGACCAGGTTCCAGATCTCCACGTACCGCTCGTCGTTGACGGCCGGGCCGCCCTCGACGCCGAACTCGGGGCCGCGGTCGTAGTTGATCTCGGAACAGGGGCCGCAGGGGCCGGGGACGCCCATGGACCAGAAGTTGTCCTTCTTGCCGAGGCGCTGGATGCGCTCGGCGGGCACACCGATCTTGTCGCGCCAGATCTGCTCGGCCTCGTCGTCGTCGAGGTAGACCGTGATCCACAGACGCTCGGGGTCGAGAGCGAAGCCGCCGTCGGCCAGGGAGCCGGTGAGCAGCTCCCAGGCGTACTCGATGGCGCCTTCCTTGAAGTAGTCACCGAAGGAGAAGTTCCCGCACATCTGGAAGAACGTGCCGTGCCGGGTGGTCTTGCCGACCTCTTCGATGTCCGGCGTACGGACGCACTTCTGCACGCTGGTCACGCGCGGGGCGGGCGGCTTGACCTCGCCGAGGAAGTACGGCTTGAAGGGCACCATGCCGGCCGGGACCAGCAGCAGAGTCGGGTCGTCCGCGATGAGCGACGCCGAAGGGACGACGGTGTGACCGCGCTCCTCGTAGAAGCTCAGCCAGCGGCGACGAATTTCTGCCGACTCCATCAGTGGTCCTCATTCCGGTTGTACGAGTTGTAGGTGCGTGACGTGCGGGGAAGACTGCGGGGCGCCTCGGGCTCGGCCGCTTCGACGGCGAAGTGGCGCCGCACGGGGAGATCGGGATCGACGGGCGCTTCGAGTCCGAGCGCCTCGCCCAGTTCGGCCTCGCGTCTGACCATGCCCTCGCGGACGTCCAGGGCGAAGTCCTTGAGCTTGTGACCGGCCACGACCGCCTTGTCGGCGGCCTGCGCCGCGAGGCTTTCGGGGGTCAGCTGCTTGATCTTCCGGTTGACCTTGGCGGTGGCCCACACACCGGCGGCTGCGCCGGCGGTGAACCAGAACGTACGGCGGAACATCGCTGCGTCAGTCCTTCGATCCGCGGGAGTTTCTGGCGTTGCGCTTCTTGGCACGCGCGGAGGGCACGGTCCGCCCGACGATCACCGAGCGCCGGGTGCGCGCTTCCGGTTCGGGGCTCGCCTTGCGGCCGATGGCCTGCCGGACCCCGTAACCGAACGCCGCGACCTTGACCAGCGGGCCGCCGAAGGTGGAAGCCACGGTGGAGGTGAGCGCCGAGGCGTTGGAGGTGACTTCCTGGACGTCCGTCGCGATCGCGTCGACCTTGTCCAGCTGGGTCTGCGCGGAGCGTACGGTCGCGGAGGCGTCGGCGAGCAGCGGGACGGCCTGTTCGGTCACGTCCGCCACGAGTTTCGTGGTCGCCCTGAGCGTCTGGGCGAGCCTCACCAGCACGACGGCGAGGAACGAAACCAGGATCGCCCAGAAGACGGCCACCAGGATCCCGGCCACCTCACCACCGGACACAGTGCACCGCTCTCTGGCTTGTCGTCTGTCTGTCTTGTTTCCTGCTGTGCGGCGAGGCCGTCGCGGCGGCCGGTCACCGTCCCCCGAGCCTATCGCGCCGGGGCTCGCGCCCCGTACCGCATGACCGGCCGGCCCGGCGGGAGTTCCGGCAACGAGATTGTACGGAGCGCTTTCGGGCCAGTACTCTGTGTGTTTCATGCGACGCACTCAGCGCCCCTTTCCGTCCCCCGACGATTCGAGCCCACCGGCCGCCTCCCCCGAGGCGGCCGCACCCTGTCACCCGGGCAATCTCCCGGCGGAGCTGAACAGATTCGTGGGGCGCGACGGCGAACTGGCCGATGTCGTCGGGCTGCTGGAGCAGTCGCGGCTGGTCACCGTCGTCGGGGTGGGAGGGGTCGGCAAGACCCGGCTGGTCACCAGGGTGGCGGCGCTTCTGGAGAAACGGTACTGCGACGGGGTCTGGCTGGTGGAGCTGTCCGCGGTCCACGATCCGGCGCTGCTGGAGCACGCCGTCGTCGACGCGCTGGGGCTCACGGACCACACGAGCCGGCCGCCCCGCTCGACCCTCCTCGAACACTGCTCCGAGCGCCGGCTCCTCCTGGTGATCGACGGATTCGAGCATCTGGTCGACGCCTGTGCGGAGTTGGTACGGGATCTGCTGCGCCGCGCCCCGGGGCTGCGCGTGCTGGCCGCCGGCCGGCTGCCGCTGGACCTCGACGGCGAGAGCGGCTACCCGCTCGCGACGATGAGCGACGAGGACGCGTTGCTGCTCTTCGCCGAGCGGGCCGCCTCGGTGCAGCCCGGGTTCCGGCTGACGGAGCACACCCAGGATGCCGCTCTGGAGCTCTGCCGGCGCCTCGACGGCATTCCGCTCGCGCTGGAACTGGCCGCCGGCCGGCTGCGCGCGCTGTCGACGGAGCAGGTGCTGCAGCGGCTGGACGACCGCTTCCGGCTGCTGACCGGCGGCAGCCGCAGCGCGCTCGCCCGCCACCAGACGCTCCGCACGGCCATCGGCTGGAGTCATGAACTCTGCGCCCCGGAACAGCGGCTGCTGTGGGCCCGGCTGTCCGTCTTCGCCGGGCAGTTCGACCTGGAGGCGGCCGAGTACATCTGCAGCGGCCGCGATCTGCCGGCCGATTCGGTGCTGGACGTGCTGTCCGGGCTGCTGGCGCAGTCCGTGGTGCTGCGGGAGGAATCGGCCGTCGGCGCCCGCTACCGGATGCTGGACACGGTGCGGGAGTACGGCGCCGAGTGGCTGGCGGCCACGGGGGACACGGACCGGCTGCGCCGCCGTCACCGGGACTGGTTCCTGGGGCTGGCGACCTGGTGCGAGCTCGACTGGTTCAGCCCGCGGCAGGCGGAGGTGGCCGCCCGGGTGGAGAGCGAGCTGCCGAATCTGCGGCGGGCGATGGAGTGTTCGCTGGAGAGCCCCGAGGAAGCGCACCTCGCGCAGTACCTGGCGGGCACGCTCTGGTTCCTGTGGGTCGGCTGCGGACGTCTCTCGGAGGGTCGGCACTGGCTGGAGCACGTACGGGAGGAGGAGACGCCGTACGACACCTCCCGGCTGAAGGCGCTGTGGGTGCTCGGGTACGTCGCGGCCCTCCAGGGCGATCCGGTGGGCGCGATCTCGGCGCTCACCGAGTGCCGGGAGGAGGCGGATCTGGCGGGTGACACCGTCGCGTCGGCGTACGCGGTACACCGCACGGGCTGCCTGGCCCTGGTCACGGACGACATGACGCGCGCGCACGAACTGCTGCAGGAGGCGCTCGGCCGCTACCGGGAGCTCGGCGAGCTGAACAGCAACGTACTGATGGCCCAGGTCGAGCTGGCCATGACGGTCGGCTTCCAGGGCGACCTGGACGGCGCGGTCGTGATCTGCGAAGAGGTCCGGGAGATCTGCGAGGACCACGGGGAGCGGTGGGCGCTCAGCTACGCGCTGTACGTCCTCGGCTTCGCCGCACTCCAGCGGGGCCTCCCCGCCCGGGCCCGGGAACTGCTCGGGGAGTCGCTGGCCATCAGTCACACCTTCCACGACCGTCTGGGCACCGTGCTCAGCCTGGAACTGCTGGCACTCGTGACGGTGGTCGAGGGCGACGCGGCGGAAGCGGCTCTGCTGCAGGGGGCCGCCGACCGGATCTGGCCTTCGGTGGGGCTGCCGCTGTTCGGTTCGGCGCACTACGGCAGGCCCCGGGCCCGGTGCGAGGAGCTGGCCCGTCATGAGCTGGGCGGGGTGCTGTACGCGTCGGAGCGCGGTGCCGGCGGTGTGCTGAGCACGGACGCGGTGGTGGCCAGGGCCTTGTCGGGCCGGCCCGGCGAGCGGCGGCAGGAGGCACCGGAGTCGTCGTCCCCGAGTACGCGAAAGCCCGCCGCCTCCCCCATCGGGGAGGGGCGGGCCTGAGCGCCGGTGAAGAGCGGCTACGCCTGAATCAGCGGGCGTAGTACTCGACGACGAGCTGCTCGTCGCAGATCACGGGGATTTCCTTGCGGTTCGGGTCCCGGTCAAGGCGGAAGGCCAGGGCCTTCAGGTTCACCTGCAGGTAGCGCGGGGTCTCACCGTCGGTGTCGTAACCACCCTCGCGGGCAACCTGGAAGGGGTACTTCTCGCGGCTGCGCTCGCGGACCATGATGATGTCGTCCGGACGGACACGGAACGACGGCTTGTCGACCTTGCCACCGTTGACCTCGATGTGGCCGTGGACGACCATCTGGCGGGCCTGGTAGATCGTCTTGGCGATACCAGAACGCAGGACCAGCGCGTCGAGGCGGCGCTCGAGCTCGACGACGAGCGCCTCGCCCGTCTTGCCTTCGGCCTTCTTGGCGCGGTCGTAGGCACGCGCCATCTGGCGCTCGCTGATGTCGTACTGGGCGCGCAGACGCTGCTTCTCGAGCAGACGGACCTTGTAGTCCGAGTTCTGCTTGCGGCCACGGCCGTGCTCGCCCGGCGGGTAGGGGCGGGCCTCGAAGTACTTGACGGCCTTCGGCGTCAGCGCAATGCCGAGCGCGCGGCTCTTCTTGACCTTGGGACGCGACTGATTAGGCACGTTCTCCAGACCTCCGTTGTAGGTTAGGTTAGGCTCACCTTACTCAAGGAGATCGCATGTCTCGCCCTGGGAACACCACACACGTCACGGACAGCACAGACAGCGGCAGCACCCATAGAAGTGCTGCTACGACGGAAGGCCGATCTGATCGTGGTCAGCCGCGTCCCAGCGGGCTTGAAAACACTCGGATGCCGTCAGCAGCCGAACGCACACGAACTCTCGTACAGAGTACCTGCTCCGCGGTACTGCTCATCCCCGGGCTGGAGACCGCGGCCTCGGACCAGCTGATGCCGCTGTCCCGGACCATGGGTCCGGACGGTGATCTCTTCCTCGAACTCCCCGCTGATTCCCCGGCTGTGCGGGCCGCGACCCATGCCCAGGACGACGAGCTCACGGCCGTGCTGGAGATCACGGACGTCGCCCCGGTCGCCGTACCGCACCGCATCCGCGGCCGGGCCCGCGTCTGCGGATGGCTCACTTCCGTACCCGGGATCGCGGGTCCCGGCCGGATGCTGCTGCGGCTGGAGACGGGTGAGGCCCACATCGAGGACCTCTGGGGCGCGGAGGCGGTCGAGCCGGAGGAGCTGAGGGATGCGGCCGCCGACCCGCTCGCCGCCCACGAGGCGGAGCTGCTGCAGCATCTGCACGCGGCGCACGGCGACCGGCTGGGGACGCTGTGCGAGCTGCTCGGCGAGCGGGCGGACCGGGCCGGCACGGAGAACCCGCCGTCCGTCGTACCGGTCGCGCTGGACCGTCTCGGACTGCGGGTCCGCTTCTTCGAGCGGAACGGGCCCTGCTTCGACGCCCGCTTCGAATTCCCCGAGCCGGTGCGCGACCTGGTGGAACTGCGCCACGCCATCCGCACCCTCTTCGACGCGGCCGCGCACTGAGACCGGCCCCCTACGGGCTGTCCGGCGCACTCGCGCCGCCGGTGTCCGTGTGGCCCAGACGCTCGCGGACCCGGTCCGCGACATCCGCGTACCGCGCCTCGGCGCCGTAGCGGGTGGGCCGGTAGTAGCGCTTGTCGCGGACCGCGTCCGGGGCGTACTGCTGGGCGGCGATGCCGCCGGGGACATCGTGCGGATAGACGTAGCCCTGTGCGTGGCCGAGCTTGGCGGCGCCCTTGTAGTGGCCGTCACGCAGATGGGCCGGGACTGGCCCTGCCAGCCCCTTCCGTACGTCGTCCTGGGCCGCGAAGATCGCCAGCGTCGCCGCGTTGGACTTCGGGGCGAGCGCCAGCGCGATGGTGGCGTGGCTGAGGGTGAGCGCCGCCTCCGGGAAACCGATCATCGCGACCGCCTGGGCCGCCGCGACCGCGGTGGACAGCGCCGAGGGGTCGGCGAGACCGATGTCCTCGCTGGCCGAGATCATCAGCCGCCGGGCGATGAACCGGGGGTCCTCCCCCGCCTCGATCATCCGGGCCAGATAGTGCAGCGCCGCATCGACATCGGACCCGCGGATCGACTTGATCAGCGCACTCGCCACGTCGTAGTGCTGGTCGCCGTCCCGGTCGTACTTCACCGCCGCCCGGTCGACGGTCTCCTCCAGCGTGAGGAGGGTGATCTCCTCCTCCTGCTTGGACATCGCCGCACCGGCCGCCGCCTCCAGCGCCGTCAGTGCCCGGCGCGCGTCACCCCCGGCGATGCGCAGCAGATGCGCCTGGGCGTCCTCGGACAGCGTCACCGCGCCGCCGAGTCCGCGCTCGTCGGTCAGGGCACGGCGCAGCAGGTCGCGGAGGTCGTCGTCGGTCAGCGACTCCAGCGTCAGCAGCAGCGAGCGCGACAGGAGCGGGGAGATGATCGAGAAGTAGGGGTTCTCGGTGGTCGCGGCGATCAGCGTGACCCAGCGGTTCTCCACGGCCGGGAGCAGGGAGTCCTGCTGCGCCTTGGAGAAACGGTGGATCTCGTCCAGGAACAGGACGGTCTCCTTGCCGTAGCCGCCGGTGGCGCGACGGGCGCTCTCGATCACGGCGCGTACTTCCTTGACGCCGGCGGTGATCGCGGAAAGCTCGACAAATCGTTTGTTCGTGGCTTTGCTGACCACGTACGCCAGGGTCGTCTTCCCGATGCCGGGCGGGCCCCAGAGGATCACCGACGACGGCCCGGCCGGTCCCCCGCTCCCCTCGCCGACGAGGCGGCGCAGTGGCGAGCCCGGCTTGAGCAGATGCTGCTGGCCCATGACCTCGTCGAGGGTTCGAGGACGCATCCGGACAGCGAGAGGGCTGCTGGACGGGTCCTTCTCCTGGCGGTCTTCGGCAGCTGCGGTAAAAAGGTCGGGCTCCACGTTTTGAAGCCTATGTCACCGCACTGACATCCCGGCCGGGCCGGGACGGGGCCGGCACCCCGGGCAGGCCGCTCAGCTGGTCCAGAAGTCCCACCAGCGGGTCAGGATCAGCATGCCGATGATGCCGATCCACAGGACGGGGGGCACCCAGTGGAACTCGGTGAGGCCGTTGCGCAGCCAGTTCGGCGCGGGAATGATCCGGTGCTTGATGTTGTGCGTGGTGACGTAGCAGAACATGAGGATCGTGGCGACCCAGGCCAGGCAGCACCACAGGCACAGCGAGTTGATGTTGTACAGCGACTGGTACTGGAGCCAGGTGCAGAAGCCGACGCCGAACAGCGTGCCCGCGTTCATCCCCAGCCAGTACCAGCCGCGGAAGCGCGCTCCGGCGAGCAGTGCCAGACCGATCCCGATGATCACGGGGTAGGTGGCCATGCCGAGCCACGGGTTGGGGAATCCGAAGGCCGACGCCTGCTCGCTCTTCATGATGTTGCCGCAGGCCACCACCGGGTTGAGACTGCAGCCCGGGACGAAGGTGGGATCCTCCATCATCTTGAGCTTGTCGAGCGTGATGACCCAGGCGGCGAGGAGTCCGGCAGCGCCCGTGATCACCAGCAGCAGTGCCAGCGCGCGACTGCCGCCGATGGTCCTCTTCCCGCCGTCCTCGTCCTGGTAGGAGGAGGGGTGGTCAACCGCTGCAGTCGTCATATCGCCGTTCCGTCAGTGAGTGGCCTGCTGGGGCACGGTCATTGTGCCGTACGGGCGCACCGGTCTTCCGTTCGATGAACATAAAGATGCGCGCACCGGTGCGGACTCACACGGCTGGGAACCAGGGGGTGTTGGGCCGCCACCGCCGTGCTGAGCGGCTCTGCGCACACCCTCGGAGGAGATGCGGCCCGCTCTCTGGTGTCACGTCCGCCTCCGGACCGGAATCGCCCGGCAGGATGAATACGCGCCCACCAGGTTGACGGCAGGGCTGTGGGGCGGGTCCCCGTCGCGGGCAGGCGGCTCGGCCTGCCCGCAACGGCTGGTTCACGCGAGGCGCGTGCGGACCGCCTCGGCCACATCGGCCAGGGGCACGGCCGTCTGCTCGCCGGACTCCATGTCCTTGAGCTGGACGTTCCCCTCGGCCAGGTCGCGCTCTCCGGCCACGATCGTGAAGCGCGCGCCCGAGCGGTTGGCGCTCTTCATCGCACCCTTGAGACCGCGGCCTCCGAACGCGAAGTCCGCGGCCACGCCTTCGCGGCGCAGCTGGGTGACGACGCCGAACAGCACACGCCGCGCCTCCTCGCCCAGCGGAACGGCGAAGACGCTGGTGGTGGAGGGCAGTTCGAGCTCGATGCCCTCCGCCTCCAGGGCGAGCACGGTGCGGTCCACGCCGAGCGCCCAGCCGACCGACGGCAGCGCGGGGCCACCGATCATCTCGGACAGGCCGTCGTACCGGCCGCCGCCGCCGACCGCCGACTGCGAGCCCAGACCGTCGTGGACGAACTCGAAGGTGGTGCGGGTGTAGTAGTCGAGGCCGCGGACGAGCTTCTCGTCGTCCTCGTACACGACACCTGCCGCGTTGAGCAGGTCCCGGACCTCCTCGTGGTACGCCTTGCAGGCGTCGCACAGGTAGTCGCGGAGCACGGGTGCGCCGGTCAGCTGCTTCTGAACCTCGGGGCGCTTGTCGTCGAGGACCCGGAGCGGGTTGATCTCGATGCGCCGGCGGGTCTCCTCGTCGAGGTCGAGCTCGCGCAGGAAGCCCTGGAGCGCGTCGCGGTAGACGGGCCGGCACTCCTTGTCGCCCAGCGAGTTCAGCAGGATGCGGAACTCGCGCAGGCCCAGGGTGCGGTACGCCTGGTCGGCCAGGATGATCAGCTCGGCGTCCAGGGCCGGGTCCTCGGCACCGATCGCCTCGGCGCCGACCTGCGAGAAGTGGCGGTAGCGGCCCTTCTGCGGGCGCTCGTAGCGGTAGTACGAGCCGGAGTACCAGAGCTTGACCGGCAGGTTGCCGAGCTTGTGGAGGTTGGCCTCCAGGGCGGCGCGCAGGACGGACGCGGTGCCTTCGGGGCGCAGGGCGAGCTCGGAGCCGCCCTTGGTGGTGAGGGTGTACATCTCCTTGCTCACGATGTCGGTGGACTCGCCGACGCCGCGGGAGAAGAGGGCCACGTCCTCGAAGCCGGGGGTCTCGATGTAGCCGTAGCCGGAGTTCTTCAGCGGTGCGGAGATCGCCTCACGCACGGCGAGGTACTTCGCGGAGTCGGGCGGGGTCAGGTCGTACGTGCCCTTGGGGGCCTTGAAGGTGCTCACGATTTCGCTCTCGTCACATTCCTCGTCGGGGCGCGTCCATACCGTTCAGATACGGATTGGTGGCGCGCTCGCGGCCGATGGTCGTCTGGGGGCCGTGGCCGGACAGCACCACGGTCGAGTCGTCGAGCGGCAGGCACACACGGGCCAGCGACTCGAGGAGCTCGGCGTGGTCGCCGCCGGGCAGGTCGGTGCGTCCGACGGAGCCGGCGAAGAGCAGGTCGCCCGAGAAGAGGATCTGCGGAACCTCCGCGACCTCGGGCATCCTGAACGTCACCGACCCCTTGGTATGGCCGGGCGCATGCGAGACGCCGAACTCCATGCCCGCCAGCAGCAGCTGCGCACCGTCGCTCAGCTCCTTGACGTCGTCCGGCTCCCCCACTGTCAGCTCGCCCATGAGCGGCATCCCGATGGAGCGGCCGAGGGCCTTCTCCGGGTCACTCATCATGTAGCGGTCCTCGGGGTGGATCCAGGCGGGGACGTCGTGCGCGCCGCACACCGGGACGACCGAGGCGACGTGGTCGATGTGGCCGTGGGTGAGGACGACGGCGACGGGCTTCAGCCGATGCTTCTTCAGCGCTTCCTCGACCCCGGAGGCGGCCTGGTGGCCCGGGTCGATGATCACGCACTCCTCACCTGCGGCGGGGGCGACCAGGTAACAGTTGGTCCCCCAGGCCCCGGCGGGGAACCCGGCAATGAGCACGATCGTCCTTAATGGTCGTTTGACGAGGGAGGTCGGCTGCGAGGTCGCAGCAGTTCAGAGCCTACCGGCGCTCCTCATTCCACAGCTAACCCATATACGGTACGGGGCAACCCAGGCCCGATCACACGACGTACAAGGAGATCACCCGGTGGTCAGCAGCGATCAGCGGCGGCGGCAGCTCGCCAGGGAGAAGTTCGAGCGGCAGCAGCAGCGCCGGGAGGAGGCCCGCCACAAAACGCGGCGGCTGACAGTCATCATCGCCTCCGCGGTGGCTGTGGCGGCGGTCATCGGTGGTGCTACGTACTTCGCCACCAGCGGCAGCGACGACAAGGACAACAAGGCCGACGCGGCCGCGAGTCAGAGCCCGTCGGCCGCTGCCTCGCCCACTCCCACTCCCACGGCGAGCGAGAAGACCGCGCCCGAGCCCGCGATGAAGATCGACAAGAAGTCGACGTACACGATGTCGCTCAAGACGAGCCAGGGCGACATATCGTTCGCGATGGACGCGGCGAAGACGCCGCACACGACGAACTCCTTCAAGTCGCTGGCCGACAAGAAGTTCTTCGACGGCACCAAGTGTCACCGGCTGACCACGGACGGCATCTTCGTCCTGCAGTGCGGCGACCCGAAGGGTGACGGAACCGGTGGTCCCGGCTACACGATTCCCGACGAGAACCTGACCGCGCTGGGCAAGGCGGGCGCCGACGGCACGGTGACATACCCGGCCGGCACGGTGGCGATGGCCAACACCGGCCAGGCGCACACCGGCGGCAGCCAGTTCTTCCTCGTCTACAAGGACAGCAAACTGCCGCCCAGCTACACGCCGTTCGGCACGATGGACGCGGACTCGCTGAAGGCCGTCGAGGCCATCGGCAAGGCGGGAGTCGCCGGCGGCGCTGCCGACGGTGCACCGAAGAAGGCCGTGAACATCTCGAAGGCGGCCGTCGACAAGGGCTGAACCGCGGCCGGGCCGGCCGGATCGGCCCCAGGTCCTGTCTGGAATCCCGCGTAGTCCGCGCGAAGCGCGGGCGCAGCGGCGGTCGGTGCGTGCGATCGGTGCGCGTGCCGGGTGTCGGGGCGCAGACGCGGGACTTCGGACAGCCTCAGGTGCCGGTCGGGCCAATTTCGGCCGCGCTGAGTGCGGACAGCCGGGCGACCCGTCGCCTAGATTGGCGTTGTGCAGGGCGGGCGCAGCCCGCCCCAGGAAACTGTGGACGATGCCAGGGGGGCCAACCCCCTCACGGGCATCAGGTGGAGGAGGCGCTGTGACCAGCGACCCGTGGGGCCGTGTCGACGAGACAGGCACCGTGTACGTGCGTACAGCCGATGGCGAGCAGGTCGTCGGATCGTGGCAGGCCGGATCTCCGGAGGAGGCCCTGGCTTATTTCGAGCGCAAGTATGAGGGCATTGTGGTCGAAATCGGCCTCCTCGAACGGCGGGTGAAGACCACCGACCTGTCGGCGAAGGACGCGACGACCGCCATCGAGCATCTGCGCGGGCAGGTCGACGAGCACCACGCCGTCGGCGACCTGGACGCCTTGCGCAAGCGGCTGGACGCGCTGGTCGCGACGGTCGACTCACGGCGCGAGGAGCGCAAGGCCCAGAAGGCGAAGCAGACCGACGAGGCGAAGCACGCCAAGGAGGCGCTGGTCGTCGAGGCCGAGGAGCTGGCGCAGAGCGAGCAGTGGCGCTCCGCGGGCGAGCGGCTGCGCGCACTCGTCGACACGTGGAAGGGCCTGCCGCGGCTCGACCGCAAGTCGGACGACGAGCTGTGGCACCGCTTCTCGCACGCGCGCTCGGCGTTCTCCAAGCGCCGCAAGGCCCACTTCGCCGCGCTGGACGCGCAGCGCGAGGATGCCCGCAAGGTCAAGGAGAAGCTGGTCGTCGAGGCCGAGGCGCTCTCCAGGTCCACGGACTGGGGCGCGACGGCCGCACGCTACCGCGACCTGATGACCGACTGGAAGGCGGCGGGCCGCGCCCAGCGCGAGGCCGAGGACGACCTCTGGGAGCGTTTCCGCGGCGCCCAGGACGTCTTCTTCGCCGCGCGCAGCGGGGTCTTCGCGGAGCGTGACGCGGAGCAGGGCGAGAACCTCCAGCTCAAGGAGGAGCTCGCCGTGGAGGCCGAGAAGCTGGTGCCGGTGAAGGACCTGAAGGCGGCCAGGGCCGCGTTCAGGTCTCTCAACGAGCGCTGGGAGGCCATCGGCCATGTGCCGCGTGACGCCCGCCCGAAGGTCGAGGGGCGGATGCAGGCGGTGGAGCGCGCGCTCCAGGAGGCCGAAGAGTCGGAGTGGCGCCGGACCAATCCGGAGGCACGGGCCCGTGCCGCGGGTCTGACCGGGCAGCTCCAGGCGGCCGTCGACAAGCTGCGTACGCAGATCGACACCGCTCGCACCTCGGGCAACAACTCCAGGGCCGACAAGCTGGCCCGTGAGCTGGAGGGCCGGCAGGCCCTCCTGGACCAGGCGCTCAAGGGCCTGGAGGAGTTCGGCGGCTGACCGAGCCGCGGCAGGGCATGGAGCGGCCCCCGGTACGCGATACGTACCGGGGGCCGCTCCATGCCCTGGGACGTGCCCTCAGGCTCTCCGTTACGGCCTGCGGGCCGAGGTCACCCGGTAGACGTCGTAGACGCCCTCAACGCCCCGTACGGCCTTCAGGACGTGGCCCAGGTGCTTGGGGTCGCCCATCTCGAAGGTGAAGCGCGAGGTGGCCACCCGGTCGCGGGACGTCTGCACGGCCGCGGACAGGATGTTGACGTGCTGGTCGGACAGGATCCGCGTGACGTCCGACAGGAGCCGGGACCGGTCCAGCGCCTCGACCTGGATGGCGACCAGGAAGACAGAAGACTGGGTGGGGGCCCACTCGACCTCCAGGATCCGTTCCGGCTGCTGGGACAGCGAGTCGACGTTCACGCAGTCGGCCCGGTGCACGGAGACGCCGCTGCCCCGGGTGACGAAGCCGATGATCGGGTCGCCGGGCACGGGCGTGCAACAGCGGGCCAGCTTGACCCAGACGTCCTCGACGCCCTTGACGACGACGCCCGGGTCCGCCTTCGCCCGGCGCTTGTTGCGGCCGTGCGAGGGCGGGGAGCTCTCCGCCAGGTCCTCGTTGGCCGCGTCTTCGCCGCCGAGCGCCTGCACAAGCTTCTGTACGACGCCGGCCGCCGCCACATGTCCCTCGCCGATCGCGGCGTAGAGGGACGAGATGTCGGGGTAGCGCATCTCGTGGGCGAGGGTGACCAGGGAGTCGCCCGTCAGGATCCGCTGGATCGGCAGGTTCTGCTTGCGCATGGCCCGCGCGATGGAGTCCTTGCCCTGCTCGATCGCCTCGTCCCGGCGCTCCTTGGAGAACCAGGCACGGATCTTGTTGCGGGCCCGCGGCGACTTGACGAAGCCGAGCCAGTCGCGGGAGGGCCCGGCGCCGGCCGCCTTGGAGGTGAAGACCTCGACCAGGTCGCCGTTGTCGAGCGTCGACTCGAGCGGTACGAGCCGCCCGTTGACCCGTGCGCCTATGGTCCGGTGGCCGACCTCCGTATGGACGGCGTACGCGAAGTCGACCGGTGTCGCCCCCGCCGGAAGCGCTATGACGTCGCCCTTGGGCGTGAAGACGAAGACCTCGTTGCGGGAGAGGTCGAAGCGCAGGGACTCCAGGAACTCGCTGGGGTCCTCGGTCTCCTTCTGCCAGTCCAGGAGCTGGCGCAGCCACGCCATGTCGTTGACGGTGTCCTGGCCGCGGCCGGTGTTCTTGGGGACGTCGGTGCGCACCTTGGAGGCACCCGCGACGGCCTCCTGCTTGTACTTCCAGTGCGCGGCGATGCCGTACTCGGCACGGCGGTGCATGTCGAACGTACGGATCTGCAGCTCGACGGGCTTGCCGCTGGGGCCGATCACCGTGGTGTGCAGTGACTGGTACATGTTGAACTTGGGCATCGCGATGTAGTCCTTGAACCGGCCGGGGACCGGATTCCATCGCGCGTGCACCGTGCCGAGCGCCGCGTAGCAGTCGCGGACCGTGTCGACGAGCACCCTGATGCCCACCAGGTCGTAGATCTCGGCGAAGTCCCGGCCCCGCACGATCATCTTCTGGTAGACGCTGTAGTAGTGCTTCGGCCGTCCGGTGACGGTGGCCTTGATCCGGGCGGCACGCAGGTCGGACTGGACCTCGTCGGTCACTATGGCGAGGTATTCGTCGCGCTTGGGCGCCCGCTCGGCGACGAGACGGACGATCTCGTCGTACATCTTGGGGTAGAGGATCGCGAAGGCGAGGTCCTCCAGCTCCCACTTGATGGTGTTCATGCCCAGGCGGTGGGCCAGCGGGGCGTAGATCTCCAGCGTCTCGCGGGCCTTCTTCTCCTGCTTCTCCCGCTTGAGGTAGCGCATGGTGCGCATGTTGTGCAGCCGGTCGGCGAGCTTGATGACGAGGACCCGGGGGTCCTTGGCCATGGCGACGACCATCTTGCGTACGGTCTCGGCCTGCGCGGCCTCGCCGAACTTGACCTTGTCCAGCTTGGTGACGCCGTCGACCAGCAGGGCGACCTGGTCGCCGAAGTCGCGGCGCAGGGTGTCCAGGCCGTACTCGGTGTCCTCGACGGTGTCGTGCAGCAGACCCGCCATCAGCGTGGCCGGATCCATACCCAGCTCGGCGAGGATCGTCGTCACGGCGAGCGGATGCGTGATGTACGGGTCGCCGCTCTTGCGCTTCTGGCCGCGGTGCCAGCGCTCGGCGACCTGGTAGGCCTTCTCGATCTGGCGCAGCGTGGACGACTCGATCTTGGCGTCGTTGATGCGGACGGTACGCAGCAGCGGTTCCAGCACCGGGTTGTACGGGCTGGAGCGCTGGACGCCCAGGCGGGCCAGCCTGGCCCGGACCCGGTTGGACGAGCCGCCGCCTGTACGGGCGACCGGTCCCGCGGGGGTGGCCGGCGTCGCCGCGGGTTTGGCGGGCGGCTTCGGTGCGGTGGGGGCCGGGGAGGCGGGGACGGCCGGCTGCGCGGGGGAAGCGGGCGCGGGCCCGTTCGCCTCGGCGGGGGCCGGGCCCGCCCCGGGCTCGGGCGCCGGGGGCTTCGGCTTCTCCGCGGGCTGCTGCTTCGCGGGCGTGGCTGGGGCCGCCTCGGGCTTGTCGGGCTGCGGGGCGGCGACTGGCTGGGCCTCGTCTGGCAAGAGCGCTCCTCGTGCGGATCCGGACACCCGGAAAGGCCATCGTATCGACCCTGCGGCCGGAGCTCCCCCGGGGACGGTGAGAGCCCTCACAACGCGAAACGGGCACCCGGTTGTTCCCGGGTGCCCGCCGCGGTGTGCGACTAGGCTGTGCGGACTGCCTTCGGGGCGGCCGCTCAGACCGTGATCAGGGCCTCCAGCGGAGCGCCCTGCAGGTGCGGCGTCAGGCGTTCACGGCCGGCCAGGAAACCGAGCTCCATGAGGACGCAGACGCCGGCGACCGTGGCTCCGGCCCGCCGGATCAGCTCCAGCGAGGCCCCGGCGGTGCCGCCGGTGGCCAGGACGTCGTCGATGACCATGACACGGTCGTCGGCCGACAGGTCCTCCGCGTGGACCTCGATCTCCGCGGTGCCGTACTCCAGCTCGTACGCCTGGCCGAGCGTGGCTCCGGGCAGCTTCCCGGCCTTGCGGACGGGGATGAAGCCGAGGCCGGCCCGTACGGCGACCGGTGCGGCCAGGATGAAGCCGCGGGCCTCCAGGCCGACGATCTTCGTGGCTCCGTGCCGTACGCACAGTTCCGCGAGGGCGTCGGTGAGGGCCGTGAACGCGACCGGGTCCGCGAGCAGCGGGGTGATGTCCTTGAACATCACGCCCGGCTTCGGGTAGTCCGCCACATCACGGATCCGGCTGAGCAGCAGTTCCCTGGTGCTCTCGGTGGTGCTGGTCATCGACGCTTCCCCGGGGTCCGGCCGTGGCCCCTGGGGGGCTCCTGGCGCTGGCCGACGACCGCACCGGCGGGCGCGGTGTCCTCGGGGGACCGCTCGTCCTCCTGCTCGGCCTCGTTCAGCTCGCCCTTGGCTGCGGCGGCGGCGCGCTTGGCGAGGATCCGCTTCTTCAGCGCCTTCATCTGCGGTTCGCGTTCCTTGAGGTCGGCGACGAGCGGAGTGGCGATGAAGATCGAGGAGTACGCACCGGCGGCGAGGCCGACGAAGAGGGCCAGCGAGATGTCGTTCAGCATGCCGGCGCCGAGGACACCGCCACCGATGAACAGCAGACCGGCGACCGGCAGCAGGGCGACGACCGTGGTGTTGATCGAGCGGACCAGCGTGCCGTTGATGGAGCGGTTGGCGATCTCGCTGTACGTCCACCGGGTCTGCTTGGTGATCCCCTTCGTGCCCTCCTTGAGGCTGTCGAAGACGACGACCGTGTCGTAGAGGGAGTAACCGAGGATCGTCAGCAGACCGATCACCGTGCCCGGGGTGACCTCGAAGCCGACGAGCGCGTAGACACCGACCGTGATGGTGATGTCGTGGATCAGGGCGACGAGGGCCGCGATGGCCATCCGCCATTCGAAGGCGATCGCCAGGTAGATCACGACGAGGACCATGAAGACGCCGAGGCCGGTCCAGGCCTTGTTGGCGATCTGCTCACCCCAGCTGGGGCCGACCAGGTCGGCGGCGATCTTCTCTTCCGAGACGTCGAGGCCCTTGGAGAGCTCGCCCTTGATCTGGTCGGACTTCGCGGTGTCGACCTCGGTGATCTGGATGCGCAGACCGCCGTTGCCCAGCTTCTGGACGATGGCCTGGTGTCCCGAGGCCTCGGTCGCCAGGTCCTCCGCCTCGGAGACGGAGACGCTCGTCTTCGGCGTGGTGAAGACGGCACCGCCCTTGAACTCGATGCCCATGTTCAGGCCGCTGACCGCCAGGCCGACGACGGCCGTGATGGTGATCAGGATCGAGATGCCGTACCAGATCTTGCGGTTGCCGATGAAGTCGTAACCGACCTCGCCGCGGTAGAGACGGGCGCCCAGATTGCCGAGTCGCGACATCTCACGCCTCCTTCGGGTCGGTGGGGGCGTTGACACGGCGCGAACGGCGCAGCGGCGGCTTGGCGCCGAGCCGCTTCGGGTCCAGTCCGGACCACGGGTGACCGCTCGCGAAGAACTTCGTGCGGGCCATGAGCGTCATGACGGGCTTGGTGAAGAGGAAGACCACGACCACGTCGAGCAGGGTGGTGAGACCCAGCGTGAACGCGAAGCCCTGGACCTTGCCGACGGTGACCACGAACAGGACCGCCGCCGCCAGGAACGACACGAAGTCGGAGACGAGGATGGTGCGCCTGGCGCGCGGCCAGGCCCGTTCGACGGCCGGGCGCAGGGTGCGCCCCTCGCGGATCTCGTCCCGGATGCGTTCGAAGTACACGATGAACGAGTCCGCGGTGATACCGATCGCCACGATGGCTCCGCAGACCGCGGGCAGGTTCAGCGCGAAGCCGATGGCCGGGCCGAGCAGCGACATGATCGTGTAGGTCAGGATGCCCGAGACCAGGAGGCTGAGGAGCGCGATGAACGCCAGCCCGCGGTAGTAGGCCACCAGGTAGATGACCACGAGGGCCAGGCCGATGGCTCCGGCGATGAGGCCTGCGCGGAGCTGCTCGCCACCGAGGGCGGCGGTGACGGTGGTGACGCTCTGCTCCTGGAAGGAGAGCGGCAGCGCGCCGTAGGAGAGCACGTTGGCCAGGTCCTCGGCGGACTGCTGGGTGAAGCTGCCGGAGATCTCGGCGCTGGCGCTCAGCGCCTGGCTCACGGAGGGTGCCGAGACGACTTCGCCGTCGAGCGCGATGGCGAACTGGTTCTGCGGCGACTGCTGCTGGGCGAGCTTGCCCGTGGTCGTGTGGAACTTCTTGGCGCCGCCGCCGGTGAACTCCATCTGAACGATCCACTGACCGGACTGCTGGTTGATCGCCGCCTTGGCACTGTCGACATCCGTGCCGTCGACCTCGGCCGGGCCGAGCACGTACTTGGCGCTGCCGTCCTGCTCACAGGCGACGACCGTGTCAGTGGCCTTGGTGCCCTTGCTCGCCTTGGAGCGGGAGGCCTTGCTGGAGCAGTCCAGCGCCTCGAACTTCTTCTGCAGATCCGCCGCGGCCGCCTGCTCCTCGGCGGAGGCGGTCGGGGTGGAGCTCGCCTCCGGCGTGGTGCTGGCCTTCGGCGTGGTGCTGGCCTTGGGCGTGGGCGTTGAGTCCGCCTTCAGGGCGCCGGTGACCGCGCGGCCCTGGGTGGTGGCGCTCGCGTCGGGCTTCGTGGAGGGGCTGCTCGCCTTGTCCGAGGCGGAGGTGCTCGGCGTGGCGGACGGGCTGGCCTTGTCGGTGGACGAGGCGCTCGGCGCGGGCGTCGGCGTCCCCTGGGCGACGGTCAGCACGGGCCGGAAGTAGAGCTTCGCGGTCGTACCGACCTGCTCACGGGCCTGGGCGGAGTTCGTGCCCTTGGGGATGTTGACGATGATGTTGCGATCGCCCTGGGTCTGGACCTCGGCCTCGGAGACGCCAAGACCGTTGACGCGGCGTTCCATGATGCGGACCGCCGTGTCCATGTTGGTCTTGTTGATCGCCGATTCCTGGCCGGGCTCGGCCTTCGCCTCCAGCGTGATGGACGTGCCGCCCGCCAGGTCGATGCCGAGTCGCGGCGTCGGCTGGTGGGCCAGGAACATCCCGCCGGTGAGAGCGACCATGGCGATCAGGATCAAAGCCAGGGAACGCCCCGGCTTGCCCTGACCGCCGGCCGGTCCTCGGCCCTTCTTCGGTGCTGCCACCTTCTCGTTTCTCCCTGTCCAACCGCCCCGCGCCGGGTACGCGCCCGAGCGGCCACGAAGTTTAGTGGGGACCCGCCCCCGCAGAAGACCGCACGGTCCGGGGATGGCCGGATGCCTGTGGGCTCACGGCATCCCCGGGTCGTGTGCTACTTCGCGTCGGCCTCGCCGTCGGCCTTGCCGTCGGACTTCTTGTCGGCCTTGTCGTCGGCCTGCTCGACGTCGTCCGCCTCGGTCTTCTTGACCAGGTCGGTCTTCGCCTCGTCGGCGGACTCGTCAGCGGCGTCGGCCTCGGTCAGCGAGGAGGCGTCGTCCGGCACGACCGCGCCGTCGACGTCGAGCTCCTCTTCGTCACCGTGGACGATGCGGTTGTACTCCGCGTCGTCGAGGACGGCACCGATGGAGTTCTTCGCGTAGACGGCGTGGACGCCGGGGGCGATCTCAAGGAGGACCGAGTCGTCGTGAAGCTCCTTGACGGTGGCGTACATGCCCCCGATCGTCCGGACGCCGGTACCGGGCTGCATTTCATTGCGCATGTTCGCAGCCGCCGCCTGCTTCTTCTTGGCGGACCGCGTCATCAGGAACATGGCCCCGATGAGCACGATGAAGGGGAGGAGAGTCACGGGATTCACGGGACGATTTTCCTTCGCACGACCGCGCTGGAAGGCGGCCTGGTCTACGGGGGTGGGTACACCGACCTTTAAGGGCGGCATCGGCGGAGTCTAAGCGAGTCCGCATCGATGGAACAACGCCCAGCATGGCACCGTGGTTCCTCTGTGGGTCAACCTGTGATGCATCACGCCCCGAACAGACCCTGTTGTCCCTTTCCGCCATCCTGCGGCGGGACCAGCCCGAGGTGGGCCCAGGCCGCCGGGGTGGCGACGCGCCCCCGCGGCGTCCTGGCCAGCAGTCCTTCCCGTACGAGGAAGGGCTCTGCGACCTCCTCGACCGTCTCGCGCTCCTCGCTCACGGCGACCGCGAGGGTCGACAGACCGACCGGGCCGCCGCCGAAAAGCTTCAGCAGGGCGCCGAGGACCGCCCGGTCCAGCCGGTCCAGACCCCGGGCGTCGACCTCGTACACCCGCAGCGCCGCGGCGGCGATCTCCCGGTCGATCCTGCCGTCGGCCTTGACCTGGGCGTAGTCCCGGACGCGGCGCAGCAGCCGGTTGGCGATACGGGGCGTGCCACGGGAGCGCCCTGCGATCTCGGCGGCGCCCTCGACGTCTATCTCGACGTCCAGGAGGCCCGCCGAGCGGTGAATCACCCGTTCCAGTTCGGTGGGGGCGTAGAACTCCATGTGCCCGGTGAAGCCGAAGCGGTCGCGCAGCGGGGGCGGCAGCAGTCCGGCCCTGGTGGTCGCGCCGACCAGGGTGAAGGGCGGCAGTTCCAGCGGGATGGCGGTGGCCCCGGGGCCCTTGCCGACGATCACGTCGACCCGGAAGTCCTCCATCGCCATGTAGAGCATCTCCTCGGCGGGCCGGGACATGCGGTGGATCTCGTCGAGGAAGAGGACCTCGCCCTCCTGGAGCGAGGACAGGATCGCCGCCAGATCGCCCGCGTGCTGAATGGCGGGTCCGGAGGTGATCCGGATCGGCGCGTTCATCTCCGCCGCGATGATCATCGAGAGGGTGGTCTTGCCCAGGCCGGGGGCGCCGGACAGCAGCACGTGGTCGGCGGTGGCGCCGCGGGCCCTGGCCGCCTTGAGGACGAGGTCGAGCTGTTCGCGCACCTTCTCCTGGCCGACGAACTCGTCGAGGTCCTTGGGGCGCAGCGCCGCTTCGACCGCGGTGTCCTCACCGTCCGCGCCGGCGTCGACGAGCCGCTCGTCGAGGAGCTCGTCGGTGTCGGGGCCGGTCTCGTCCCAGTTCATCTCGTCAGTCCCGCCTCGGGTGTTTCGGTGCCGGTCCGTCGGGTGCCGGGCCGGGCGTCAGGGGTGTGTGCCCGGGTCCGCTCAGCGCGCTCGGTTGAGGCTCTGCAGGGCGGCGCGCAGCAGCTGCGGCACGGGCGGCTGGGCGCCCTCCGCGAGGGCCGCCTCCGCCTGCGGTGCCACGGCGGACACGGCCTCGTCCGCCTCGCGGGTCGCGTACCCGAGACCGATCAGTGCGGCGTGGAGCTGGTCGCGCCATGCGGCGGAGACCGCGGTGCCGATGCCCTGCTGGCCGATGTGGGCGCCGACGGGCTCGCCGAGCCTGTCCTTCAGTTCGAGCAGGAGTTTCTGCGCGCCCTTCTTGCCGATGCCGGAGACGGCGGTGAGCGCCTTCTCGTCGCCGGTGGCCACGGCGATGCGCAGGGCGTCCGGGCTGTGCGTGGCGAGCATGGCCTGGGCGAGCCTGGGTCCGACCCCGCTGGCGGTCTGGAGGAGCTCGAAGATCTGTCGTTCGTCGTCGTCGGCGAAGCCGTAGAGCGTCAGCGAGTCCTCCCGTACGACGAGGGAGGTGGCGAGCTTGGCCTCCTTGCCGATACGGAGGCCGGCGAGGGTGTTCGGTGCGCACTGGACGGCCATGCCGATGCCGCCGACCTCGATCACGGCCGTGGTCGGGGCGAGCGCGGCGACGGGGCCGCTGACGAAGGCGATCATCGGGGGACCTTCCGGACGGGGGCTGCTGCGGTGCGCGGGACGCGCGGGGTGCGGGCAGCCGCTGCGGCGGCCGCGTGCGCCTGCTGGAGGCGGCCCAGCGCGGGGGCGCGCCAGATGTGGCAGATGGCGAGGGCGAGGGCGTCGGCCGCGTCCGCCGGTTTCGGCGGGGCGTCCAGGCGCAGGAGCCGGGTGACCATGGCGCCGACCTGCGCCTTGTCCGCGCGCCCGCTGCCGGTGACGGCGGCCTTGACCTCACTGGGCGTGTGCAGGGCGACCGGGATGCCGCGGCGGGACGCGCACAGCATGGCGACCGCGCTGGCCTGGGCGGTGCCCATCACCGTACGGACGTTGTGCTGGGCGAACACCCGCTCCACGGCGACGTATTCGGGCCGGTGCTCGTCGAGCCACTCCTCGATGCCGCGCTCGATGGCCACCAGCCGGTGTCCGAGCTCCGCGTCGGCGGGTGTGCGCACGACTCCGACGCCGAGCATCGTCAGGGGCCGGCCCGCGACGCCTTCGACGACTCCGACGCCGCACCGCGTGAGTCCGGGGTCCACGCCGAGTACCCGCACGATTCGTCCCCTCCCTGCCGTTCGGTCAACTGTTCCCGCAGGCTATCGGCTCGCACTGACAATGCGACGGGCCGACGGGGTGTGTCCCCGTCGGCCCGTCCACGGAAAGCCGCGCAGGTCGCCCTGCGGCCTCTCAGGCGTCGACCTTCTCCATGACCTCGTCGGAGACGTCGAAGTTGGCGAAGACGTTCTGCACGTCGTCGCTGTCCTCCAGCGCGTCGATCAGCTTGAAGATCTTGCGCGCGCCCTCCTCGTCGAGGTCGACCTGCATGGTGGGCAGGAAGTTGGCCTCGGCCGAGTCGTAGTCGATGCCCGCCTCCTGGAGCGCGGTGCGGACCGCGACCATGTCGGTGGCCTCGCTGACGACCTCGTAGCTCTCACCGAGGTCGTTGACCTCCTCGGCGCCGGCGTCGAGCACCGCGCCCAGCACGTCGTCCTCGGAGAGTTCACCCTTGGGGACGATGACGACGCCCTTGCGGTTGAACAGGTACGAGACCGAGCCCGGGTCGGCCATCGAGCCGCCGTTGCGCGTCATCGCGACACGTACGTCGGACGCGGCACGGTTGCGGTTGTCGGTGAGGCACTCGATGAGCACCGCGACACCGTTCGGGCCGTAACCCTCGTACATGATCGTCTGGTAGTCGACGCCGCCCGCTTCGAGACCGCCACCGCGCTTGACCGCGGAGTCGATGTTCTTGTTCGGGACCGAGCTCTTCTTCGCCTTCTGGATCGCGTCCACAAGGGTCGGGTTGCCCTCGGGGTCGACCCCGCCGGTGCGGGCCGCGACCTCGATGTTCTTGATCAGCTTCGCGAAGAGCTTGCCGCGCTTGGCGTCAATCACGGCCTTCTTGTGCTTCGTCGTAGCCCATTTAGAGTGGCCGGACATCTGCCTTCTCCTTCGCGTCACCAAATTCCGTACGAACCCGAGAGATCCTACCGGGGTCGAGTCAGCTGACTGCGCGCACCATGTCGACGAAGTACGCGTGAAGGCGGTGGTCGCCGGTCAGTTCCGGGTGGAATGACGTGGCAAGGGCGTTTCCCTGCCGTACCGCCACGATGTGGCCGCCGTGCTCGGCCACCACCTTGGCCTGCACGCCCACGGACTCGACCCAGGGGGCCCGGATGAAGACGCCCTCGACCGGGCCGCCCTCGATCCCGGCCACCTCGACGGCCGCCTCGAACGACTCGTTCTGCCGCCCGAAAGCGTTACGCCGCACGATCATGTCGATGCCGCCGACGGTCTCCTGGCCCGAGCGCGGGTCGAGGATCTTGTCCGCGAGCAGGATCATCCCGGCGCAGGTGCCGTAGACGGGCATCCCGTTCCGCACCCGCTCGCGCAGGGGTTCCAGCATGCCGAACAGGGCGGCCAGTTTGGACATCGTGGTGGACTCGCCGCCCGGAATGACCAGGCCGTCGACCTCGGCGAGTTCCTCGGGACGCCGGACCGGCCTGGCCAGGGCGTCCGCCGAGGCCAGGGCGATCAGGTGTTCCCGCACGTCGCCCTGGAGAGCCAGGACGCCGATCACAGGGGTGTCGCTCATCAGTGACTACCAGCCGCGGTTGGCGTAGCGCTCGGCCTCGGGCAGGGTGTCGCAGTTGATGCCGACCATGGCCTCGCCCAGGTTGCGGGAGGCGTCCGCGATGATCTTCGGGTCGTCGTAGAAGGTGGTGGCCTTCACGATGGCGGCGGCGCGCTTGGCCGGGTCACCGGACTTGAAGATGCCGGAGCCGACGAAGACGCCCTCGGCACCGAGCTGGCGCATCAGCGCGGCGTCCGCCGGGGTGGCGACGCCACCTGCGGAGAAGAGGACGACGGGCAGCTTGCCGAGCTCGGCGACCTCCTTGACCAGCTCGTACGGGGCGCGGAGGTCCTTGGCGGCGGCGTAGAGCTCGTTGTTGTCGTAGCCGCGCAGCCGGGCGATCTCGTTCTTGATCTGGCGCAGGTGACGGACGGCCTCGACGACGTTGCCGGTGCCGGCTTCGCCCTTCGAGCGGATCATGGCCGCGCCCTCGGCGATGCGGCGCAGGGCCTCGCCCAGGTTGGTGGCCCCGCACACGAAGGGGGTGGTGAACGCGAACTTGTCGCTGTGGTTGACCTCGTCGGCCGGGGTGAGGACCTCGGACTCGTCGATGTAGTCGACGCCGAGGGACTGCAGGACCTGGGCCTCGACGAAGTGTCCGATGCGGGACTTCGCCATCACCGGGATGGAGACGGACTCGATGATCTCCTCGATCATGTTCGGGTCCGACATCCGGGCCACGCCGCCGTCCTTGCGGATGTCGGCCGGAACCCGCTCCAGGGCCATGACGGCCACGGCGCCCGCGTCCTCGGCGATCTTCGCCTGCTCGGCGTTGACGACGTCCATGATGACGCCGCCCTTGAGCTGCTCGGCCATGCCGCGCTTGACGCGGGCGGTGCCGATGGCGGGGGCGTCGGCGGACTGCGGGGTGGCGGGGTTCGTGGACACGGATCGACCTCACTGGGAGAAAGGGCTGCTGAACGTGCGGGGCTGATGCACTGCTGAGCAAACTCTCCAGGACCAGTCCACAGCAAGGGCCAATGAGAGGCCGGTGGATCGTTTTTGTCCGGTACGGCGGCGGGCCACGGGCCCCGCCGCGCGCCACGCCGGCCGTGGTCAGCTGACCGGGCGGTCCGCGAGGGCGACCGGCGGCTCGTCGTCCATCTCGAAGGCCAGCGGGAACGGGGCGTGTCCGGCCAGCCGGAACCAGCGCACCGTGCGGTGGCGGCGCAGCGCCCGTGCCGCCCGCACCGCGTCGTTGTGGAACCTGCGCGCCATCGGGACCCGGCGCACGGCCGCGGCCAGCTCGGACGCGGCCTCCTCACCGCCGGGGATCTCCTTCACCGCCTCGACCTGCGCCCGCTCGCCGAACACCGCGCGCAGGGCGGTGCTCAGCTCGCTCTCGGCGACCTCCCGGTGCTCCCCCTCCGACTGACGGGCGGCGTGCGCGGCCTCGTACAGCACGATGGAGGCGGCCGGGTCGAGGACACCGGACGTGGCGAGTTCCTGGGTGACCGAGGCGCGGCGCAGCAGTTGGGCGTCGAGAGCGGCGCGGGCCGCGTCGATCCGGCTGTGCAGCCGGTCGAGACGGCCCGCGGTCCAGCTGAGGTACAGGCCGATCGCGATGATCACGACGGCGGTCCAGATGAGGGTTTCGGTCACGGGCGGCAAGGCTACCGGTGACCGGGCGCCACCCGGCCCCGTTGACGGCGGGAGAGCCGTCCGGGAACGGTCAGTCCCGGGCCAGCCCGAACCGGGCCCGCAGCCCCGTGCGTTCGTCCGCAGCCACCGACGCGGCCCCGTCCGCCACCGTCTCGTACACGGCGAGGATGTCCGCCCCGACCGTCGACCAGTCGAAGCGCCGCACATGCGCGGTGCCGCGCTCGCGCAGCTCCGCGCGCCGCTCCGGGTCGCCCAGCAGCCGGATCGCCGAGCCGGCCAGGGCGTCCGCGTCCTCGTTGGTGAACAGCTCCCCCGCCGCACCCAGGTCCAGGACCTGCGCGAACGCGTCCAGATCGCTGGCCAGCACCGGTGCGCCCGCCGACATGGCCTCGACGAGAATGATGCCGAAGCTCTCGCCGCCGGTGTTGGGCGCGACGTACACGTCGACGCTGCGCAACAGCCGCGCCTTGTCCTCGTCGCTCACCATGCCGAGGAACTCGACGCGCGCCCGCATCTCCTTCGGCAGCGAGGCGACGGCCTCCTCCTCGTCGCCCCGGCCCGCCACGAGCAGCCGGGTGTCCGGGCGTGCCGCCAGGATCGCGGGCAGCGCCCGCATCAGGACGGGCAGGCCCTTGCGGGGCTCGTCGATGCGCCCGATGAAGCCGATCGTGCCGCCCTGCCACTCGGCCTTGGGCTCGGCCGCGCCAAAGAATCCGACGTCCACCCCGTTGGGGATGACGACCGCGTCGCCGCCCAGGTGCTCGACCAGGGTCCGGCGCGCGTACTCGCTGACCGCGATGCGCGCGCTGATCTTCTCCAGGGCCGGCTGGAGGATCGGGTAGGCGGCGATCATCGCCCGCGAGCGCGGGTTGGACGTGTGGAAGGTGGCGACGATCGGCCCCTGCGCAGCCCAGCAGGTCAGGAGCCCCAGCGACGGCGAGGTCGGCTCATGGATATGGATCACGTCGAACGTGCCGTCGTGCAGCCACCGCCGCACCCGCGCCGCGGACAGGAAGCCGAAGTTCAGCCGGGCGACGGAACCGTTGTACGGGACGGGTACCGCCCGGCCCGCGGACACCACGTACGGCGGCAGCGGCGTCTCGTCGTCGGCGGGGGCCAGCACGGAGACCTGGTGGCCGAGCCGGATCAGATGCTCGGCCAGATCACGGATGTGGAACTGCACGCCGCCCGGGACATCCCAGGAGTACGGGCAGACGATGCCGATCTTCACTGCTGGGGCCTTTCGTTCGGGTCAGGCCGGATCAGGGAGCGGGGGCCGGTGCGTGCGGTTGCAAGGCGGAGAAAGGAGTCACTGAGGAGCATCGGCGGCCGACGGCCACGCCGGAGGGGGTCCCGCCGGCCGAGCCGAAGCCGAGACCTCGGGGAGCGCGTGCCGGACCCCGCGAGCCCTGCATGGCCGCCGCGGGAGTGCGTGCCGGACGAGACCTTGCGGACACGAACTAGTCTCCGCGGGGTTCGAGGTCGGTGAGCCAGAGCCGTTGCAGCATGTGCCAGTCCTCCGGGTGCTCGGCGATGCCCAGGGCGAACGCGTCGGCCAGGGCCTGTGTCATGAAGGACGTCCTCCGGCCGCGGTCACCTGAGCCGGGAACCTCGACGGGCGGATGGATCCGCGCCTTCATCACCGGCGTTTCGTCGTAGGAGAGGGTGACCGGCAGCAGCAGCGCACCGGTCTGCTGGGCCAGGAGGGCCGGCCCCGCGGGCATCCGGGCCGTGTCGCCGAAGAACGTCACCTCGACGCCGGAGGCCGACAGGTCGCGGTCGGCGACCAGGCAGACGAGGCCGCCTTCGCGCAGCCGGCGAGCCAGCGTCCCGAACGCGGTCCCGCCGTTGTGGGCGAGCACTTCCATGCCCAGGCCCTCGCGGTAGGCCACGAACCGGTCGTACAGCGATTCCGGCTTGAGCCGCTCGGCGACCGTCGTGAAGGGGACCTTCAGGTCCGTGGTGACCCACGCCCCCGCCAGGTCCCAGTTCCCCAGGTGCGGCAGGGCGAGGATGACCCCCCGCCCCGCGTCGAGCCCTTCCGTCAGCCGGTGTGCGTCCGTCACGTCGATGGACGCCTTGATGCGCTCCGGCGTCCAGGTGGGCAGCCGGAACGACTCCATCCAGTAGCGCATGTACGAGCGCATCCCGGCCTTGGAGAGTTCCGCGAGCCGGGCCGGGCTCGCGTCCGGCACGACCCGCGCCAGATTGGACTCCAGCCGCAGCACGCTCTTGCCCCGCCGCTTCCACACCTGGTCGGCGATGGTACGGAACAGCGCCCGGGCGGCCGGTTCGGGCAGCTTCTTGACCGCGGCCCAGCCCAGCCCGTACAGCCCGTCGCTCAGCCGTTCACCGGCGCCGGGCTTCGTGTCCCCGGGCGCGCCGCTCACTGCGCTGCCTCGCTCCCCCGGTCCGCCGCAGCCGACACCGCGGCGGCCGCGTCGGCCTCGGCGGACTCGCGGCGCACGGTCACGACCCGCTGCACCAGTGTCACCAGGCTGCCCACGGCGACGATCCAGAGCGCGATCGGCAGCAGGATGTCGATCCCCGGGACGCCGAACTTGTGCAGACCCGCGAGGCCGGCTGCCACCAGCGAGATCACCAGGCGCTCGGCACGCTCCACGAGGCCGTTGACCGCCACCGGCAGACCGATCGACTCACCGCGCGCCTTGGTGTACGAGACCACCTGGCCGCTCGCCAGGCAGAAGATCGCGACCGCGCACAGGACGTTGTCGTCGCCGCTGCCCGCGTACCAGAGCGCGAAACCGGCGAAGATCGCCCCGTCGGCGACGCGGTCGAGCGTCGAGTCGAGGAACGCGCCCCAGCGGCTGGAGATGCCCGCCTGCCGCGCCATGTTGCCGTCGACGAGGTCGGAGAAGACGAAGATCGTGATGACGATCGTGCCCCAGAAGAACTCCCCCATCGGGAAGAAGACCAGTGCACCTGCCATCACCCCGGCCGTGCCGATCAGTGTGACCGCGTCAGGACTCACGCCGAGACGGAGCAGCAGTGCGGCGAACGGCGTGAGGACACGCGTGAAGAATGCACGCGCGTACTTGTTCAGCATGGCCTTCCCGAGGGTTCGGTGGGCCGCATGGCCCCATCGGCCACCGGCTGACCCATCGTAGTCACGCCCGCCGCTGTCCACTGTTCGGGCACCCTGGGGGAACGGCGTCAACCCGCCATCGACCGACCCCGGCCCGTGCTGCGACGTACGGCGTATGGACGCGACCCGGACACAGTGCGAAGCTCGGAACTACCGCGGGCGTCGTCGTAGCCGCCGCGGCGGCTCCCCGTGCCCGTGCGACCGCTCCCCATCCCGCGCCGGCGGTCCCCCCGCCAGGCGCCACCACCCGGGAGGCACGCGTCATGGGCGACAAGGCACACGCACACACCGGAGCCGCCACAGGAGCAGCGACGGCCGACCATCCCTCCGCCATCCGGAACGTGGTGCTGGTCGGCCACAGCGGCTCCGGCAAGACCACCCTCGTCGAGGCCCTGGCACAGACCGCGGGCGCGGTCAACCGGGCGGGCCGGGTCGAGGACGGCACCACGGTCTCCGACCACGACGGGATCGAACAACGCCGGCAACGCTCGGTATCGCTCTCCCTCGTCCCCGTCGCATGGGACGGGGTGAAGATCAATCTGCTGGACAGTCCCGGATACGCCGACTTCGTCGGGGAACTCAGGGCCGGTCTGCGCGCGGCGGACGCGGCCCTCTTCGTCGTCTCGGCCGCCCAGGAGGCCGACGCCGTCGCAGGGACCACCCGCGCCGTCTGGGAGGAGTGCGCCGCGGTCGGCATGCCGCGCGCCATCGTCGTCACCCATCTGGACACCGCCCGCACCTCCTTCGACGCGATGACCCGGATCTGCGGCGAGATCTTCGGCGGCGACGACCCCGACGCCGTACTCCCGCTCTACCTGCCGGTGCACGGCCCCGAGGCCGCGGACGGACACGCCCCGCTGACCGGACTCACCGGGCTGCTCACGCAGCGGATCTTCGACTACTCCGGCGGGGAACGGCAGGAGCACCCGCCCGCCGAGTCCCAGCAGGCACCCCTGGCGGCCGCCCGCAACCGGCTGATCGAGGGGATCATCGCCGAGAGCGAGGACGAGACCCTCATGGACCGCTACCTCGGCGGCACCGTGATCGACATCAGGACACTCGTCGACGACCTCGAACGCGCCGTCGCACGCGGCACCTTCCACCCCGTCCTCACCGCCGCCCCCGCCGCCGCCGGCGCCCGCCAGGGCATCGGCACCGTCGAACTCCTCGACCTGATCACCGGCGGCTTCCCCACCCCGCTCGAACGCCCGCAGCCCGCCGTCACCACCCTGCACGGCGCCTCGCTCCCCGCCCTCGGCTGCGACCCGCAGGGCCCCCTGGCCGCCGAAGTCGTCAAGACGGCCTCCGACCCCTACATCGGCCGGCTCTCGCTCGTACGCGTCTTCTCCGGCACCCTGCGCCCCGACGACACGGTGCACATATCCGGCCACGGACTCGACGACCCCGGACACGAGGCCCGGCCCTTCCACGAGAACGAGATCCGTGTCGGCGCCCTCTCCTCCCCCTTCGGCAAACAGCAGCGGCCCCTCACCTCCTGCATCGCCGGCGATCTCGCCTGTGTCGCCCGGCTGGACACCGCCGAGACCGGCGACACCCTGTCCGCCCCGGACCACCCCCTGCTGATGGAACCGTGGACCATGCCGGACCCCCTCCTCCCGCTCGCCATCGAGGCACACAGCAAAGCCGACGAGGACAAGCTCTCCCAGGGCCTCGCACGCCTCGTCGCCGAGGACCCGTCCATGCGCCTGGAACAGAACCAGGACACCCACCAGGTCGTCCTGTGGTGCCTGGGGGAAGCCCACCTGGACGTGGCGCTGGACCGGCTGAGCACCCGGTTCGGCGTCCAGGTCGACGCCGTCCCCCACCGCGTCGCCCTGCGCGAGACCTTCGCCGGGCCGTCCACCGGACGCGGCCGCCACGTCAAACAGTCCGGCGGCCATGGCCAGTACGCCATCTGCGAGATCGACGTCGAGCCGCTGCCGCCGGGTTCCGGCATCGAATTCGTCGACAAGGTGGTCGGCGGATCGATACCCCGCCAGTTCATCCCGTCCGTCGAGAAGGGCATCCGCGCCCAGGCCGCCCACGGCCTGACCACCGGACATCCGCTCGTCGACGTGCGCGTCACCCTGCGGGAGGGCAAGTCCCACTCCGTGGACTCCTCCGACGCCGCCTTCCAGACCGCGGGCGCCCTGGCGCTGCGCGAGGCAGCGGATGACGCCCGCATCCAGCTCCTGGAGCCCGTCGCGGAGGTCCGCGTCCTGATCCCCGACGACTACGTCGGGCCGGTCATGAGCGACCTCTCCGGTCGCCGCGGCCGGGTGACCGGAACCGAACAGTCCGGCGCTGGACGCACACTCGTACGGGCCGAGGTGCCGGAGCTGGAGATCGGACGCTACGCGGTCGACCTGCGCTCGCTTTCCCACGGAACCGGCCGCTTCGGCCGCTCCTACGCCCGCCACGAAGCCATGCCCCCGCAGCTCGCCGACCGCCTGCGCGTACAGCAGGAGAACGGATCGAAGGAAACGTAGAGCCGCCGACCGCTCATCGTTGTCCACAGGGCCGGACGGGGTACCGATCCGGACGATACGCTGTGCTCCCAGCTCAGAAAGTGTGCCGGGCCCGGCAGTTGGGAAACAGCCGCAGGAGCGGTTCCTCGGCGGCGAGTGGGGGCGACAGTGGCCAGTAACGGATTCGATTTCTCTCCCGGAGCGCAGATTCCGCTCCAGGGGGCGGCAGGAGCGGCGGTGGCGACCAACGCCCTCGCCTCTGCCGCGTACCGCGACAGCCCGGTGGAGGAAATCCTCAAAGCCAACAGCGAATGGCACAAATCCGAAGTGAAGGAAGGGCGTTCCAAGCTCTTCAAGTCCGACTACTTCAAACCCAACCTCGGCGAGGCCTTCTCCCGCGCCGTCCAGGAACGCATGCTGGGCGGCGCGCGCAAAGCCCTCATCCAGTCCTTCGGCAGCGACCCGCAGACCGTCGTCGAGCACTGCCTGTCCGCGACCCGCCTCCGTAAGGCCCGCGACACCAAACTCACCGCCGTCACCGCCCTGTTCGGCTTCGCGTTCCTGCCGGGCATGCTGCTGTGGGTCATCGCGTTCCGCCTGCGCGACGGTCTCGCCAACACCAAGGACAAGGCCCTCGCCACCATCGGCAACGCCCTGCTGCCCATCGTCGGCATCGGGGCCCTGTTCCTCCTGGTCAAAATGCCCCTCAACGGGCTCCTGGGGCTGTACCTGCGCGCGATGATCGTGGCGCCCGTCATCGGCTGGCTGATCGCCAAGCGGATCGCCGAAACCTCCGCCCAGGACATGCGTACCCGCTGGGAAGGACTCCTCTCCGGCGGCGGCGTCATCGCCAAGATCCCCGAAGCCGTGCCGAAGAACCCCAACGAGACCGCCCGCGAGGCGCTCCGCCAGGGCCTGGAGAAGCTCTCCGCCGAACAGCAGTCCAACTCCGTCTTCTACGCCGGCCCCAAGGGCATCCTCGGCATGGGCACCCGCTGGGGCAGCTGGCAGCTCGCCGAGGATCTCGTCGCCAAGGAGCCCGGCAAGGAGTTCCACCAGTTCCGCAGCTGGGACCTGATCCGCGTCATCCACGACCAGCTCAAGATGCTGGAGCGCGGCCCGCTGAACACCGGCGGGTTCCCCACCCCCTCGGTCACCCACTGGATCGTGTCGCCCGTCGGGGAGAACGCCGACGCGGTTTCCCGCCCCGAGGGCGAGGACGTCGCCACCTTCCAGGTCAAGCCGCACGAGATACAGCGGATCTGCAACCACCAGCAGTTCGGCGGCGGCGACCGCCACTATCTGGGCGTCCAGTTCACCCTCTGGGACGGCCAGCTGGTCATCACCATGATGATCACCGTCACGGTGCTGTTCGAGACCCTGCGCATCGAGGTCACCGGACACGCACTCGGCCCCGTCCACTCCCTGTTCACCAGCAAGCCCGCCGCCAAGAAGAAGACGGTCAACAAGACCGTCAAGTTCTGGGAGACCCGCGACATCACGCTGGCGCTGGTCGAGTCCAAGGAGGTCGTGCGCCTCGCCCTGCGCGCCCCCTTCACCTGGTATCCGCCGCTCCTCGACTACCTCGGCGGCAAGATCGCCCTGCCCGAACCCTTCGGCCTGCGGCACGCCTGGGCCGAGAAGCCGTGGCGCCACCGCTTCATGGCCGACGACGCGATGCGCGCCGCCACACCCGTCCTGCGGGTCGTGCACAGCTCCGCCATGAAGGTCCTGGAGGAGAACGGTGTCGACACGGAACGCTTCGGAAACCGCTCCACGATACTGAGCGGACTCGTCCAGGACCCCACCCCGCGCAAGGCCGACCTCTACGACGCCTAGGTCCTGTCTGGAGTTCCCCCGCGGCGTCACGGCGTCCGGCACCGCCGCCTCCGGCGCCGGAACTCCAGACAGGACCTAGAGCCTGCGCAAAAGGGCGCCCCGGAAGACCCGGGGCGCCCCTGCACGGCAGAAGAGGGGATCAGGCGGTGCGCGGCCAGGCGTCGGCCAGCATCCTGCGCGTGTCGCCCAGCAGTTGCGGCAGCACCTTGGTGTGACCCACCACCGGCATGAAGTTGGTGTCACCACCCCAGCGGGGCACCAGGTGCTGATGCAGATGCGCGGCAATGCCCGCACCCGCCACCGCACCCTGGTTCATCCCGATATTGAAGCCGTGCGCCCCCGACGCCGCACGCAACGCCGTCATCGCACGCTTGGTGAAATCGGCGAGCTCCACCGTCTCCGGACCGTCCAGCTCGGTGTAGTCCGCGACGTGCCGGTACGGCACCACCATCAGGTGCCCACCGTTGTACGGATACAGATTGAGCACCGCGTAGACCTTCTCGCCCCGGGCGACGACAAGCCCGTCCTCGTCCGACTTCGAGGGGATCTCACAGAACGGACAGCCGTCGCCGGCCTCCGGGCCGGTCGGCTTGTTCTCGCCCTGGATGTACGCCATCCGGTGGGGCGTCCACAGGCGCTGGAACGCATCGGGCGTTCCCACTCCGATCTGCTGCTCCGGCTCACTCGTCATGCCGATCAGCATATTGCGTACACCGTGCGAAGCGTGTCGCCGGGGCCGATCCCGTCCACTCGGCGCGATGCTGGGCCGATGAGCGACCGCACCCCGGCCCGGCCCTCACCCGCTCTGGCCCTCTGGGAACAGCGCACCGAGCTGCCGCTCTTCGCCGCCTCGCTGCTCTTCCTCCTCGGCTACGCGGCCCGCGTCCTCGCCCCGGACGACGCGGAGCCCTGGCACGACATCTCCCTCGCCCTGGTCGCCGCCACCTGGCTGCTCTTCGTCATCGACTACGCCGTACGGATCCGGCTCAGCGGCCTGGGCCACCGCTTCGTACGCGTCCGCCGGCTCGACACGCTCGTACTCCTGCTGCCGCTGCTGCGCCCGCTGCGCCTGGTCAAGGTCTACACGGCCATCCAGAAGCGCCACGACGAGCCGCGGCTGAGCCTGTACGCACGGGTCATGTCGTACGCCGGTCTGGCTGCCCTGCTGCTCGGCTTCTCGGCGGCCCTGGCGGTCTACCACCAGGAGCACGACGCACCGGGCGCCTCGATCCGGACCTTCGGCGACGCGGTCTGGTGGGCGTGCGCGACGCTCACGACAGTGGGATACGGGGACGCCGTGCCGGTGACGCCGTGGGGCCGGGTCGTCGCGGCGTTCCTGATGACCTGCGGGCTGGCGCTGCTGGGGGCGGTGACGGGTTCGTTCTCGTCGTGGCTGATCCAGGTGTTCCGGCGGGAGGACGAGAAAGGGCCCCCGGCGAGCGGGTAGCTCGCCGGGGGCCCCTGCCGGGCACGGATCAGACCTGGACGCGGTCCTCGACGGCCTTGGCGATCTTGGCGATGGCGTCCTCGACCGGGATGCCGTTCTCCTGCGAACCGTCGCGGTAGCGGAAGGAGACGGCGCCGTTGGCCATGTCCTCGTCACCCGCGATGATCATGAACGGTACCTTGGCCCGCTGCTGGTTGCGGATCTTCTTCTGCATCCGGTCCGACGAGGCGTCCACGTCGACCCGCAGCCCCTGCTTACGGGCCTTGGCCGCGAACTCCTGGAGGTACGGGATGTGCGCGTCGCCGATCGGGATGCCGACCGCCTGGACGGGCGCCAGCCACACCGGGAACGCACCCGCGTAGTGCTCCAGGAGCACCGCGAAGAAGCGCTCGATGGAGCCGAACAGGGCGCGGTGGATCATGACCGGTCGCTGCTTGGTGCCGTCGGGGCCGGTGTACTCCAGGTCGAAGCGCTCCGGCAGGTTGAAGTCGAGCTGCACGGTCGACATCTGCCAGGTCCGGCCGATGGCGTCCTTGCACTGCACCGAGATCTTCGGACCGTAGAACGCGGCGCCGCCCGGGTCGGGAACCAGCGGCAGGCCCTGCTTCTCGGCGACCTTCTGCAGGGTCTCCGTGGCTTCTTCCCAGGCCTCGTCCGAGCCGACGAACTTCTCCGGGTCCTTGGTGGACAGCTCCAGGTAGAAGTCGGTCAGCCCGTAGTCGCGGAGCAGATTCAGGACGAAGGTGAGCGTCCGGTCGAGCTCCTCCGCCATCTGCTCCTTGGTGCAGTAGATGTGCGCGTCGTCCTGCGTGAAGCCGCGCGAGCGGGTCAGGCCGTGCACGACGCCCGACTTCTCGTACCGGTACACGGTGCCGAACTCGAAGAGCCGCAGCGGCAGTTCGCGGTAGGAGCGGCCGCGCGCGTCGAAGATCAGGTTGTGCATCGGGCAGTTCATCGGCTTGAGGTAGTAGTCCACCCCGTCGTCGAGCTGCATGGGCGGGTACATGCCGTCGGCGTACCAGTCCAGGTGACCGGACTTCTCGAAGAGCTTGCCCTTGGTGGCGTGCGGCGAGTAGACGAACTCGTAGCCCTCCTCCTCGTGGCGGCGCCGCGAGTAGTCCTCCATGGCCCGGCGGATGACGCCGCCCTTGGGGTGGAAGACGGCGAGGCCGGGGCCGATCTCGTCCGGGAAGGAGAACAGGTCCAGCTCGTTACCGAGCTTGCGGTGGTCGCGCTTGGCGGCCTCCTCCAGGAACTCCAGGTGCGCCTTCAGCTCGTCCTTGGTCGGCCAGGCGGTCCCGTAGATGCGCTGGAGCATCGGGTTCTTCTCGCTGCCGCGCCAGTAGGCGGCGGCGTTGCGCATCAGCTTGAACGCGGGGATGAACCGGGTGGTCGGCAGGTGCGGGCCGCGGCAGAGGTCCTTCCAGCACAGCTCGCCGGTCTTCGCGTCGAGGTTGTCGTAGATGGTCAGCTCGCCGCCGCCCACCTCGACGTCCGCGCCGTCGTCCGAGGAGGCGGAGCCCTTGATGCCGATGAGTTCCAGCTTGTACGGCTCGTCGGCGAGCTCCTCGCGGGCAGTCTCGTCCGTCACGACCCGGCGGGAGAACTTCTGGCCCCGCTTCTGGATCTCCTGCATCTTCTTCTCGATGGCCTTGAGGTCCTCGGGCGTGAACGGCTTCTCGACGTCGAAGTCGTAGTAGAAGCCGTCCTTGACCGGCGGGCCGATGCCCAGCTTGGCCTCGGGGTGGAGCTCCTGCACCGCCTGCGCCATGACGTGCGCGGTGGAGTGCCGCAGGATGTTGAGGCCGTCCTCGGAGGAGATCAGTACGGGCTCGACACTCTCGCCGTCGGCGAGCACGTACGCGAGGTCCTTCAGCTCACCGGCGATGCGGGCGGCGACGACGGTGCGCTCGCCGGGGAAGAGCTCGGCTGCCGTAGTGCCCGTCGTCACCACGCGCTCTTCCCGCTCGGAATCGCGTTGGATGGTCACACGGACGTCTGACACCGGTCTCTCCTGACTGAGGGGGCGCACCCGCATTCCCATGGCGGGCGCAAGGGGAATCGTACCGAGCCGACGGCCCCCTTAGCGAAATGGGCCGCCGCCGCCCCGCTGCTCCCCGCGCCCGCCTCGCTACTCCCCCGTGCACGCCTCCTCGAAATAGTCGACGTTCTCCTGGAGCGACTTCATCAGCCGGTCCCGCTCCTCCTCGTCGACCTGTACCGGAACCACCTGCGAGGCCCTGGTCAGCCGCCGGAATCCGCCCCTGCTCTCCAGCCGGCCCTCCACCCGCACCGGCAGCCCCACGAGGTGGGCCTGGCCCGCGATCCGGTAGGCCTCCTCGTCGAGTTCCAGCCGTACGTGCGGCACCTCGGCGCCCGCCAGGACCCGCAGCCGTACGATTCCGGCGCCCCTCGGCCCGGAACGGCGCATGCGGACGACGGCGCCGGTGATCCGCACCGTCACCGCGGGCTCGTCCCGGAGGTAGCGCGCACCGGCCCGGCGCAGGGCCGGCAGGTCGCCCGGGGAGAACTCGACGGGTTCGGGGCGTGCCGGGCAGCCTTCGGGCGTCCCCGCGGCGGGTGCCCAGTCCAGCGCGATACCGGCCCCCTCAGAGCCCCGGACGAGCGCGATGACCGCTTCGGTCAGTTCGCGGCTGACGCCCGCCTCGACTGCGGTGTCGAACGCCTCCATGCCACCGGTGGCCCGTTGGTAGTCGACGGCTTCCCGGGCGGCGTGCAGGGCGTGGTAGAGCCGTACGGCGAGCGGGCGGCCCGCCTCGACGGGGACGAACGCCGTGAGGTCGCGGCCGCCGGGCGCGGGGCCGATGAGGACGGAGCCGAGCGTCGCCAGGGCGCGTCGGCGGTGGCGGGCGCCGTGGAATCCGGCCCGGCCCCGGACCGCGAGCGCCCCGGCCAGCAGGATCTGCCGGGCCGCACCGTGCAGCCGCTCCGCCCCGGTCCAGCTGGCCGCTCCGGCGGCCCCCGCGGCCGGTTCGGGCACGTCACGCCACCAGCGGATCTCGTCGCTGGGGACGGCGAGGGAGACCAGGACCTCGCGGGCGGAGGGCGCGGCGCTGCGGGCGAGGGCGGTCAGCGCCTCCCCCAGCAGGTCCTCGCTGTCGGGAAACGCGGCGGTGTCCGGTACGAGCAGGCTGGTGGAACCGCCGGGCGGGCCGGGCGGGGTCCAGCGGCTGTAGCGGCCGGCCGCACCGCCGCGCCGCAGCCAGCCGTGCCGGGCGAGCAGGACTCCGAGGACCGCGGGGTCGACGCGGGCGGGGTCGGGGAGGCCGCCGGCCGGTGAGCCTACGGGCCAGGGGCCCGCCTGTTCGGCGGGGTGGGGTCGGACGGCTGACGGGAACACTTCGTTGACGGACTCGTCCATCGGCCGGTGCATCAGGGTCTCCCTCCCGCCCCGACGCGGGTCATGATCTCGCAGAGCGCTCGGTCGTCGAAGATGCGCGAGGTCGGGATCCGCACGGTGGTCCGGTGCCGGCCGGTCACGGTGTGCCCGGCCAGGTTGGTCCAGTAACAGCAGTGCCGCAGGTCGAGGCGGTCGTGTCCGGCCCGCAGCCAGTCGTCCTGGCTGCGGGGCACGAGCATCACGACGAGGATCTTGTGCACGGACACGGGGGTCCGCGCGAGCTTCACGAGGTGGGCGTTGTCGAGCGTGAAGGCGAAAGTCGGGCCGGGCGGTCGGGGCGGTATCTGGTAGGTGCACTTCAGCTGGACCTTGATGGTGACCTCGTCGTCGACGACGTGACCGGGGGCTCCGTGGCTGACGTGCCAGTCGATGCCGTTGTCGGGGAAGGGCTGCGACAGGGAGCACCCCGCCGCGGCCGCGACCGCGTGCAAGTAGCCCACCTGGAGGGTCTCCATGCAGGCGGTGGTGGCGAGTGCGCCGCGCAGCGGTGCGGACCGCTGGGGCAGCAGCCCACTCGGTTCGGGCTGCGCGAGCGCCATGGCTCCGTAGGCCTTCCGGGCTGTGCCGATGGGGTGGGTGGGACGCGGCGGTGTGTCAGCTTCCGGCCCCGTCACCTGTGTTGTCACCGCACAGGACGGCCTCCAAACGGCGTATCAGGCAAAGGGTGCGGGTATCACCGAACCGGGCAGAGAAATCACACCATCTGCCGCTCGGGCGCGAGGAGTTCGGGGATGACTCATTGGTACGAGGGGCCGCTGGCCGCTTTCGACACCGAGACGACGGGAGTGGACGTCGAGCAGGACCGGATCGTGTCGGCCGCGCTCGTCGTCCAGGACAGTGCGGGAGCGCGGCCACGCGTCACCCGCTGGCTGGTGAATCCGGGAATCCCGGTGCCCGTGGGGGCGACGGAGATCCACGGCCTGACCGACGACCACCTCCAGCGGAACGGGCGGTGGCCCGCGCCGGTGGTCGAGGAGATAGCGAGGGCGCTGGCCGAGCAGAGCGCGGCGGGCCGGCCACTGGTCATCATGAACGCGCCGTTCGATCTGACGCTGCTGGACCGCGAGCTGAGGCGGCACCGGGCGTCGTCGCTCGGCGGCTACCTGCAGAACGCCTCGCTGTGCGTGCTGGATCCGCGGGTGCTCGACAAGCACCTGGACCGCTACCGCAAGGGGCGGCGCACGCTCACGGATCTCTGCGAGCTGTACGGGGTGGTGCTGGACGGGGCGCATGACGCGGCGGCCGATGCGGCCGCGTCGCTGGAGCTGGTCCGGGCGGTGGGGCGGCGGTTCGCCGCCCGTCTGGAGCGGTTGTCACCGGCGGAGCTGCACACGCTCCAGGCGGTGTGGCACGCGGCGCAGGCGCGTGGCCTGCAGGCCTGGTTCGCCAAGAGCGGGACGCCGGAGACAGTGGACCCGGCCTGGCCACTGCGTCCGGAGTTCCGCGCCGCGGCGTGAGCGGAGTCGGGGCTTCGCGTCCGGACACGCAGAAGCCGGCCCGTCGGTGTTGCTGACGGACCGGCCTCTCCCGGGGTGGGCGATACTGGGTTCGAACCAGTGACCTCTTCGGTGTGAACGAAGCGCTCTCCCACTGAGCTAATCGCCCGGGAACGGGTTGAACCATACAGGGCTCGGCGGGTGTGGTTCAAACCGCTTCCAGCCGGGCCGCGAGACCGCGTCGTCCGGCCCGCATCATCAGGGCGTGATTGGCCCGGAACACGGCCCGTCCCGGCACAGCGAGGACGCGCATCAGCGTGCGGCGCACCACGACCTCCTGTTCGTACGCGGCACGGCTCCCGGAGCCGTGCGGGAGGACGGTCCAGCGCGCCCAGCCTTCGAGGTCACCGGTGAGGGTCACTTCGAGTACGCCACCGGGCACGTCGCGACGGCGTTCGCGCAGGGTCATGACGAGGTCGTGCGGGAGGAGGGAGCGGATCCGGGCGGTGCCGCCGGCGTCGTCGGCGAGGGCGACCTCGCGGACCTGCGGCCACCATTGCGGGTACTGCTCGACGCGTTCGAGATGTGCGCAGACGGCCCGGGGAGGGGCGGGCAGGTCCCAAATGCTGACGAAACGGTAGTGGTTCCAGTCCATGTCTCCAGGATGCGCGTACTCACCCGGGGAACTGAGTACCCGTGCGCATCTCCGCTCGCGTGGCCCGCACCACACTCGCCTCCATGGAACATGTGCCGCCACCCGCCGAGGAACTGGTCATCCTCGACCGTGAGCTCGCCCGGCTCGATCTGCGCCGGTCCCAGCTGCTGACCCGTCGCACCTGGCTGCTGAGCGTGCTGCAGGCCCCCGGTCCCCGGCCGGCCGCGCCGCAGTTCCCGCCGCCTGCGGCACGTGCCTGGGCCGGGGCTCCGGCCCCCCTCGCGCCGCCGTTCGCGCCGCCCTCTCCCCCGGTCCGTACCCGTAGCGCGCAGAACGTGCTGCTCACCCTGGGCGGTCTGCTGCTGACGATCGCCGCGATCGCGTTCACCCTGGTCAGCTGGGGGCAAATGGGGATCGGCGGCCGCTCGGCGGTCCTGACCGCTGTGACGGCCGCTGCGCTGGCCGCGCCCGCGGTGCTCCTGCGGCGGGGCCTGTCCGCGACGGCGGAGGCGCTCGGGGCGCTGGCGTCGGTACTGATGGTGCTGGACGCCGTGGCTCTGTACCTGGTCGCGTTCCCGGACACCGGCGGCCTCGGGTACGCGGCCGCCGCTTCGGCCGTGCTGGCGGTGCTCTGGGCGGCCTACGGTCTGCTGCTCGACCGGTTGCGGCTACCGCTGCCGCTGGCCGTTGTCAGTGCGCAACTGCCGCTGGTGCTGTGGGCGTGGGCCGCTGAGGCGGACGCCCTGATGTTCTCCGTCGCACTGCTGGCGACGGCGGCGGTGGACTGTGCGATCGCGGTGTGGTTCAAGGGGGTTGCGGTCCGGGTCACGGCCTGTGCCGGTCTCTGTGTCACCGGTGGTACGGGCCTGCTGGTGGCTCTGGTGAAGTCGCTGTCGGCCGGGGGGCCGGCAGGTGCGGTGGTGCCTGGCGTGCTGCTCCTGATGGGTGCGGTGATCGCTCTCGCGGGGGCCCGGCGGGCGCCGGCTGCTCTCGCGGTGGCCGCGGGTGTGGTGGCCGGACTGGCCGGCGTGGCCGCGGTGGGCGGGGTCCTGACCGCGGCGGTGTCCGACGGCTGGGCGGTGCCGGTGTATCTGGTGTGCGGCGGGCTGCTGTTGCTGGGCGTACGGGCTCCGCTGGGGAGCCCGGCCGTGCGGGGTCTGGTGTGGGCCGCGGGTTCGGTGACGGCCGCTGCGGTGCTGTTCTCGGCCGCCCCGGTAGCGGTGGCGATGGTGGGTCCGGTGGCTCAGCTGGGCCGGTTGTGGTCGGGGACGCCGGGCGCGGGGGTCCGGGGGGCGCTGGGGGCCACGGACCTGCCGTGGCAGGAGATGACGGCGGCTCCGGTGGTGCTGCTGATGGTGGCTGCGGCGCTGGGGTCCGCGTACCGGTCGTGGGAGGGCCTGGTGCGGTGGGCAGAGCCGGTGCTGTCCCCGGGTCCCGTGTGGCGGACGGCCGCGGCGACGTCGGCGGTGCTCGTCGGCTGGGCGGGGCTGACGGTGCTGCCGCCCGCGCTGAACGTCTCGTACACGGCCGCTGTTTCGCTGCAGTGGATGCTCGTCGCGGTGGCGGTGACCGTCGCGTCGGGCGCGTTGCGCCGCGGGATGACGGGTGTGGCGGTGAGCGCGTGGGTGTGTGCGTCGGCCGGTGCGGTGGACGTGGCCTTGCTGTCGCTGAGTTCGGAGCCGGCCACCTACGCGGTGTTCGGGGCGCTGTTGCTGTTGTTCGCCGGCGCCGCGACGGCGGTGGACACGCCTGGGGAACCGTCTCGTCCTGCGGTGTTCGTGACCGTGCAGGCGGTACTGGCGTGTGCGGCGATGGTCTGTGCCGCGGTGCTCGCTGTCGCGTTCGGTGCGTCGATGGGGCTCGAAGCGTACGAGGCGGCGCCCGTGCTGCTCGTCGTCCCCGCGCTTACGGCCGGGCTGGGTGCACGGCTGAAGGGGCACCCGGTGGCGCTGCCGCTCGAACTGACCGGTGCGGCAGTGGGCCTCGCCGCCGTCGTGGCGGCGCTGGGTGACCCGGCGTTCCTGGCTCTGGTGCTGGCCCTCGGCGGGGTGCTGGCGGCGGGTACGGCGCTGCGCCCGGAGCGGCGTGAGGTGGCCGGGTACCTGGCGACGGGGCTGTTCGTCCTGGCGTCCTGGGTGCGGCTGTCGGCGACCGGGGTGTCGTCCCCGGAGGCGTACACGCTGCCGGTGACCGTGCCGGCGCTCGTGATCGGTGTCCTGCGCCGTCGTCGCGATCCTGCGGCGTCCTCGTGGACCGCGTACGGGGCGGGCCTGGCGGTGACGCTGGTGCCGGCGCTCTTCGCCGCCTGGGTCGACCCGCACTGGCTGCGGCCGCTGTTGCTGGGGGTGGCGGCGCTGGTGATCACGCTGCTGGGGGCGCGGCTGCGGCTCCAGGCGCTGTTGGTGCTGGGCGGTGCGGTGCTGGCGCTGGACGCGGTGCACGAACTGGCCCCGTATGTGGTGCAGGTGGTGGGTGCGATGCCGCGCTGGGTGGCGCCCGCGCTGGCCGGAGTACTGCTGCTCGCCGTGGGGGCGACGTACGAGAAGCGGCTGCGTGATGCCCGGCGGCTGAGGGACGCCCTGGGCCGGATGCGGTGACGTACCGCATGCCGGTCCGGGGCGCCCTCGGGGGCCTCAGGCCGGCATGTGGTCAGCGACCAGCGCGAGGTTCTCGATGGCTGCGAGGCCGTACAGCGCGGTGTCGTTGGTATAGACCCAGTTGGCCTCGCTGCCCGGGACGATGGTGACCGGGCCGCTCACCTTCTCGGTCTTCCATGGAGCGGATTCCTTGTAGCCGTCGCTGTTGTAGAACTTCTCCCAGGCACGGGCGGCGAGCTTCTCGTCGCCCGTCTGCACGGCGGCGTACGCGTCCATCCGGGAGTGGCCCTGGAAGAGGAGCAGGCTGCCGAAGTGGGAGCCGTAGCGCGCGGTCTGTTCGGCCTTGGTGGCGTTGAAGTAGCGGCAGTAGTCGAGGTACGCCTCCTTGAACTTCGGCATGTCGATCAGGCCGATGAGTTCGGCGCACAGTTCGTTGAGTCCGAAGACTCCGGACAGGTGGGAGACGCTGACGACGGGTTCGGTGGCGACGGCGAACCTCCCGGTGTCCAGGTCGTAGAGGCCGCTGCCCTGCACGAAACCGTTGGGCTGGGCGGCGATGGTCTCCATGGTGCCGAGCACCCGGGCCTTCGCCTTATCGGCCTGAGGCCCGCCGCGCTCCCATTCGGTGAGCCAGGCGGAGACGAGTCCGCTCCAGTCGGTCCCGAAGCCGACGGACAGGGCGTGCCGGTCCGGGGTGTAGGGCTCGGTGCGGATCTTGCGGAGGGGGTCGAGGCCGAGGAAGGTCTCGTCGGAGTCGACGTTGGCCCGCATCAGGTCGCCGACGCGTTCGTCCGCGGTCAGGAAGTAGTAGAAGCGCCGGTAGGTGGTGTTGGCGATGCGCTGCTGCTTGGCGCTGTCCGCGTAGTGCTGTACGCCGTGGCGGGTGCCGAGGCCGGCCCAGTCGCCGAGGTGGTAGACGTCGACCTCGCCGGTGTGACGGGTCATGGCCTCGGCGAAGCGGAAGATGTCGGCGCGCCCCGAGCGCAGGTAGGCGTACCAGAGCCAGAGGTCGGGCGAGAGTTCGGAGTTGTCCCAGGCGTAGCCGCCGACGTCGTAGCGCCACTGGTGCCGGGCGGGGTCGTACGAGTGCATGATGTCGCCGTAGTCCCAGAAGCCGTACCAGCGGCGCATCTCGACCTGGTCCCTGTAGTACGTGAACAGGAAGTCCAGGTGGTCCTCGATCTTCGCCCTGGCCGGGGTGGAGCGGTCGACCGGGGAGAACAGCCCGCCGAAGACGCCCGCCCCGATGAGCTGGGACGGCGGGGCGACGAGCTGCGGAAGGGTGCGCACGGTGCGGGTCTGCTGGGCGAGGGCCTCGGCGCTGGGGGTCGAGTCGTTGGCCCAGAAGACGAGTTCGCTGGTGCGGGCGATGCCGTACGGGGTGCCGAAGCCGGGCTCGTAGTCCTCGTAGGTGATGTTGAGGCCTTCGAGCTGTTCGGCATAGGTGTCCTGGCCGAGGCCGTCGTGGTAGAAGCGCAGGTCCATCGGTTCCGCTTCGGGCGACCAGAGCCAGAGCGTGACCTCGGCGGCTTCGGTGTCGGCGCCGCGGATGTCGAGCTGGGCGGGAAACTTCTCCCAGAAGTCGCGTAGCCCGAAGGAGAGTCCGCCGCTCGCGCCGCCCACGTATCCGAAGCCGGAGGCGCGCCGTCCGCCGCCGGCGGCGATCCAGCCGTGGCCCTTCTTGGTGCGCTTGCGCAACGAGAAGCCGTCGGCGGAGAGCTGGCTGAGGGTGTAGTCGCCCCAGGTGGGGATGAGCGGGAGGCGAGTGGTGACGCGCTGGTCCCAGGTGGCGGGGTCGGGCAGCTTCGTGCCCTCGAACTGGGCGGCCTGGACTGCGGCTCCGGGGTCGCGGCGCAGTCCGGTGATGCCCTTGACGGCTTCGCGGAGCATGCCGGACTCGTCGCCACCGATGCGGATGTGGCGGTCGTAGGCCTCGTCGCGCATGGGGACGGTGAAGCGGACGCCGAGGCCGCGGATGAAGTCGCCGCTCGCCTTGCCGGGTTCCTGGGTGCCGTCGAAGGTGATGGTGTGCATCATGCGGAACGATTCGGCGCCCGCGTAGAAGTAGAGCCGGACGGAGAACGGGAGCCAGGAGCGGTTGCCGTGGCGGTGCTTGCCGTCGATGCGGACGACGGCGCGGACGGGGCCGCTCTGCTCCACCTCGGTCCTGCTGATGGCGCTCTCGAAGCGTTCGTACTTCTCCTGCCCCTGGTCACCGTCCTCGATCTCGCCCTGGCGGATCAGGACGAGGCGGCCGTTCCTGGCGATCTCGGTGGAGCCGCGGGTGAGGGAGGTGACGAGCGAGGAGCCGGCCTTGCCGATCTTCGCGGTGATGACTCCGGTGGAGACGATGATGGAGCCGCCGCTGTTCCTGACGGTGACCTTGTGGGCGGCGGTGGCGGGTTCCCCGGTGGTCAGGGTGAACTTCTTGGCGCCGCCGGCCTCGGGGCCGACCGCGTGGGCGGTCCACTTCAGGGAGCCGTCGGGCCATTTGGCGGTGGCCCAGGTCTGGACGGGGATGTCCTTGCCGTCGGCGGTGGCCAGGGCGAACCTCTGGTCGGCGGGGTAGCGTCCCTTGGCCCAGGGGACGCCGAAGGTGGAGCCGGGTGCGGCGCCGAGGCCGGCCTCCTCCAGCCAGCCGATCTCGACGGGGCCCTCGGTGGCCTTGCCGGTAGCGGCGGTGGCCTGCTGGGCGGTGTCGTTCAGCACCCAGGAGAAGGGGGTGGCCGCGCCGGCGACGGCGGCGGCCTTGAGGACGGTGCGGCGGGGGATCGGGGACATCACGACTCCAGTTCGTTGCGAGAATGCGTGGCGAAAATGGGCATGACTGATCGCACGCTGACGCGTGGTGGTGCCGTAGTGGGGTCGGGTCAGCGACGGTCGGCGGCAACCGCCGCCGCGGCGAGACAGCCGAGGGCGGGCGCGGCAAGGGGCGGAATCTGCCAGGCGGCGAGGGCCAGGGCGACGAATCCGCCGACGAGCAGCAGTGATCCGGCCAGGTCGGTGAAGGTCCTGCGGCCCGCGGTCCGTACCGTCTGCGCCCAGGAGGTGCCTGGCTGCCAGGCCGCGGCCGTACGCAGTCCCCAGACGGCGACGGCCGGCAGTCCCAGCAGGCTCACGGCGATGAGCGGAGGGCCGCCCGGCAGCAGGCCGGACCGGGCGACCTGCCAGTCGAAGGCGAGCAGGGCGAGCGCGGCCCACCACAGCAGGGAGACCCGCCAGCCGGTGCGGAACGCCTCCCGTACGTCGGCGGCGAACTCCCGCACCCCGCCCGCTTCACCGGCCAGGTAGCGGCGCAGGTGCCGGCTCCCCGCGGCGAAGGCCGCGGGGAACGTGACGAGCGGCAGGGCGGCGACGGTGATCCACACGCCGGTGAGCAGGCATTCGGAGAAGACGCTGAATCGCTCCCGGACGAAGGAGGTCCTGGGTGAGGCGGAGGATTTCGTCGCCACGGGGTGCTCAGCCCTTCAGGCCGGAGGTGGCCATGCCGTCGATGAGGTAGCGCTGGAAGGCCAGGAAGAAGGCGAGGACCGGCAGCAGGGCCACCAGTGACATCGCGATCATGCCGCCGTAGTCGGCGACGGCGTCCTGGTCGATGAACATCCGCAGCCCCATCGAGACGGTGTACTTGTCCGGCTCGTTGAGGTACAGCAGCGGGCCCATGAAGTCGTTCCATGCCTGGATGAAGGTGAAGATGGCGCTGGTGATGAGCGCGGGCCGGCACAGCGGCATCACGATCGACCAGTAGATCCGCAGGTGCCCGCAGCCGTCCAGCCGGGCGGCCTCGTCGAGTTCCTTGGGCAGTCCGCGCATGAACTGGACCATGAGGAAGACGAAGAACGCGTCGGTGGCGAGGTACTTGCCGATCAGCAGCGGAGTGAAGGTGTTGATCAGCTCCAGCTTCTGGAACATCACGTACTGCGGGATGATCAGTACGTGGTACGGGAGCAGCAGCGTCCCGATCATGATGGCGAACATGGCGTTGCGCCCGGCGAAGCGGACCTTGGTGAAGGCGTACGCCGTGAGCGAGCAGGAGAGGACGACTCCGATGACCGAACCGACCGAGATGTAGGCCGAGTTCAGGAAGAACTTCCAGATCGGGATGTCGGCGATGCCGTCGGCGAGCCGCTGGTAGTTGCCGGTGATCGGGTCGGTCGGGAAGAGGTTCAGCGCGCCGACGATGTCCTCGCTCGGCTTGAACGAGGCGCCGATCGTCCACGCCACCGGGTACAGGACCACCACGAGGATGGCGAGTGCGCCGATGTGCCAGGCGAGGGAGCCGGGGAGCCGGCGTCGTACGGCGGCAGTGGTGTCCATCGGGGTCATCGGCCCCCCTCCTCGTAGTGCACCCAGCGCTTCTGGGACCAGAACAGCACGGCGGTGACCAGGCCCACGGCGACGAGCAGCAGCCATGCCATGGCGGAGGCGAAGCCCATCCGGCTGTTCGCGAAGCCCTGGTCGTACAGGTAACAGGTGTAGACGAGCGTCGCGTCGGCCGGGCCGCAGCTGCCGTTGCTGACGATGTAGGCGGAGGCGAAGATCTGGAAGGAGTGGATGGTCTCCAGCAGGACGTTGAAGAACAGCACCGGCGAGATCATCGGCAGGGTGATGCTCCAGAACCTGCGCCAGGGACCGGCCCCGTCGACCTCCGCCGCCTCGTACAGCTCCCTGGGTACCTGCTTGAGGCCGGCCAGGAAGATCACCATCGGGGCGCCGAACTGCCAGACCGTGAGGGCCACCAGCGCGTAGATGATCATCTGCGGGTCGCCGATCCAGCCGCCCGCGTCGATGCCGAACAGTTGCTGCCCCCGGTCGACGACCGCGTCGTCGGAGAACAGGGCGCGCCAGACGATGGCCGCCGAGACGCTCGCACCGATCAGCGAGGGGGCGTAGAAGGCCGCGCGGTAGAAGGACTGCCCCCAGCGTTTCTGGGCCAGGAGCATCGCCACCGCGAGCGCGGCGGCCAGCTTGACCGGCGTGCCGATCACCACGTACCAGGAGGTCACCTTGACCGACTGGCGCCAGCGGGGGTCGGCGAACATGTCGGTGAAGTTCTTCAGCCCGACCCACTTCGGGGCGTCGAACAGGTTGTAGTCGGTGAACGCGAGGTACAGCGAGAACACCATGGGTCCGGCGATCAGGAACAGGAAGCCCGCGATCCAGGGCGACATGAACAGATAGCCGGTCAGATTCTCGCGGTGGCCCCGCGGTCGCGGTGCGGGGCGGGTCTTGCGTCCCGGGCCGCTCCGCTCCACGGCGGCGGGGTCCTTGCCGAGGACCGGGCCGCTCGTGGAGGTCTGGATGTGAGTCACCGCGTCATTCCTCTCAGTTCGAGGCGAGGGCGGTCTTCGCCTCGGAGAAGAACTGCTTGACGGAGTCCTCCGGCGAGGCTTTGCCCAGGGACATGTCGCCCGCGATGCGCAGGAACGCCGCCTCGACGACGTCGGCGCCGGCCGGGTGCGGAGTGATGGGCTCCAGCACGCCGGCCTTGGCGATCTCGGTCTCGTACGCGCCGATCGCCTTGCTCGGGGCGTCGGTGGGCTGGAAGGCCTCGAACTGCGCGGTGGTGGCGGGGACTCCGCGGTCGTAGCCCATGATGCGGGCGACAGCGGGGTCGTGGGTCATGAAGCTGATGAAGGTGGCGACCTCGGCGGGGTGCTTGGTACGGGCCGTGCCGCTCAGCATCAACGAGCCCAGGTACTGGCCGGTCTTCTTGCCGTCGGTGCTCGGGATGGGCGCGAGGCTGTAGCTGCTCTTGCCCTCGGCGCTGTAGCGGACCGAGAAGTTGTCCCACGTGAACTCACCGGCCGAGAGGCCCTTGGCGAGCGCGGAGGCGGGCTTGATCTGCTCGACCTTCTTCTGGTCGGCGTAGATGCCGGCCTTGACGCGGGCGAGCGCCTCGGTCCAGTACGGCAGCAGTTCGCCCTCGCCGAAGCCCATGCCGTCCTCGGTGAAGAACGCCTTGCCGTTCTGCCGCAGCACCAGGTCGTACAGGTACATGACTCCGTGGGGACCGGAGTCGCCGGCTATGCCCTGACCGGCCTTGATCTTCTGCAGGCCCGCGTACCAGTCGTCCCAGGTCCAGCCGAGGCTGGGCTCGACGCCGGCCTTCTCGAAGACCTTCTCGTCGATGACCAGCGACATCGAGTTGCTGCCGACCGGCACACCGAGCAGCTTGCCGCCGATCTCCGCGAACTTCTCCAGCCCGGCCCGGAAGCCCTCCAACTGGAGGTTGCCCTTCTTCGCCTGCGGGTTGAGGTCGAGCAGGACGTTCTTCGCCTCGTACTTGCGCAGGAACGTCACCGCGTTCTGGATGACGTCCGGCGGGTTGCCGCCGGCCGCCTGGGTGTTGAACTTCTTCCAGAAGTCCGGGTACTGCTGGAAGTCCGTCTTCACCTTGATCTTCGGGTGCTTCTTCTCGAAGAGCTTGACGCACTCCTGGACCTTCTTCGCCCGGTCGTCGGCGCCCCACCAGGCATGCCGGATGGTGACCGGGCCGTTCGAGCCGCCGCCCGAGCCACAGCCGGCCGCCGTCAGCCCCAGACCGGCAGCCGACAAGCCCGCGAGCTTCAGCATCTGCCGCCGGTCCATGCCCTGGTTCCGAGACATAGTTCGCCCCTACGCTTGATTGAATCGTTTTAGAAAGCGCTTGCCGGGTCAAAGTAGGGAGCGGCACCGGCGGCGTCAATGGCTGGGACGAAAATCGATCGAAGCGCTTCAACGACATGTTCCGGAAACGCCGACGGCCCGGAAGCTTCAAGAAGCTTCCGGGCCGTCGGTCCGGGGTGGGCGATACTGGGTTCGAACCAGTGACCTCTTCGGTGTGAACGAAGCGCTCTCCCACTGAGCTAATCGCCCGGGCGCACGCCAAACATTACCCCATGTCAGCGGCGCTCCCCGACCATCCCCAGGTCACTCGTTGATCTTCCACGGCATGACGATTCCGAACTTCCACAGATAGATCCCCACCAGCACCGCGATGATCACGAGGCCGATCACCGTGAGGGCGATATTGCGCCGCCGCACGCTGGGATCGAGCGCGCGCTGAGCGGCCTCGGTGACCTTCCGGCGCGTCCAGCGCAGCACCAGCTGCGCCCAGACGAACTCGGTCGCCCAGATCGCCATGCCCCCGAAGATCACCAGCCAGCCGGGGCCCGGCAGCGGCAGCATGACGATGCCCGCCGCCACCACGGCCAGGCCGACCACGAACACGCCGACCTGCCAGCTCAGGTGCAGCGTCCTGGACGCCTTGATGAACCCCGGCGCCCTGGAGCCGAGCTCCCGGTCCTCCTTCGTCACACCCTCCGTGACGTCCCCCGTCACGCTCTTGCGCGCTTCCCCCGCCGCGGGCGCCGGATCCGCCGGTGCGGCGGCCCCGTCCCGCTCGTCACTCTCCGCATTCATGGGGGCCAACCTACCGGAACGCTCCTCGTCACCGGAATGGCCGCATCACCCAAAGTTACACACCCCTGCACTAGCCACCTGAAGGATCACAAAACGGTCAGAGGGGTTTACAACGCCACCGTAGGTGGCATGTCGATTTCGCCGACGTGCGAATCCCCGAGCGCACACTGAGCGAAAGGCCCTGGCGCTTATGAACACCACGGTCAGCTGCGAGCTGCACCTGCGCCTCGTTGTGTCGAGCGAGTCCTCACTGCCTGTACCCGCGGGCCTGCGGTATGACACGGCCGATCCGTATGCCGTGCACGCCACCTTCCACACCGGAGCGGAGGAGACGGTCGAGTGGGTTTTCGCCCGTGACCTCCTTGCCGAGGGGCTGCACAGGCCCACCGGCACCGGAGACGTCCGCGTCTGGCCATCCCGTAGTCACGGCCAGGGCGTCGTCTGTATCGCACTGAGCTCCCCAGAGGGCGAAGCCCTGCTGGAGGCCCCCGCGCGGGCCCTGGAGTCGTTCCTCAAAAGGACCGACGCCGCGGTTCCGCCGGGGACCGAGCATCGTCACTTCGATCTCGATACGGAGCTCTCACACATCCTGGCCGAGAGCTGAGCCAGGCCGAGAGCTGCACGGCGCCGTCCGACTCGGGGAGATGGCGTCGCGCAGACAACCTCATACGGCTGACACCGGCGCCGTCACCACGGAATCCACCGTGGTGACGGCGCCGGTCCGCGTTCCCCCGGGGGTCCGGCGTGCCCCTCCGAGGCCCCACGCGCCTGCCGGACACCCGCGGAGCCCTCCGCCCGTCGCCCAAGTGGGCGGGCGCGCCCCGGGGGCCCCTGAGGCCACTCAGGCCACTCAGGCCACTCAGGCCACGGTGCCCCCGGGGTGAGCCAGTAGAGTCAGCCGGCATCGGCGGGCGTCCCGTCCCGCCGGAGGCCAGGGAGCGGAAGCGTGCTGATCCCCCACGACACCCGGATCGCCCTCGACGTGGTGGTCGCTCTGGTGAACACCGCGCCGGAGAGCGAGCAGCCCGAGGGCGGCTCGCCCGTCGACGGACTCGCCGACATCGAGGCGCTGTACGCGTTCACCGGACGCCACCGGGTGAGCGGGGTGAACGAGCTCGACGAGAAGGACCTGCGGGCCGTCCACGACGTACGGGCGCGGTTCGCCGAGGTCTTCGCCGCTACGGACGCACAGGTCGCCGCCTCGCTCGTGAACGCGCTCGTGGCCGCCGCGGGCACCACGCCGCAGCTCAGCAACCACGACGGCTACGACTGGCACGTGCACTACTTCGCACCGGACGCCTCGCTCGCCGACCACCTGGCGGCCGACTGCGGCATGGCCCTCGCGTTCATCATCGTGGCGGGCGAGACGGAGCGGCTGCGGCGCTGCGAGGCGCCGGACTGCCGGCACGCCTTCGTCGACCTCTCGCGCAACCGTTCCCGCCGCTACTGCTCCAGCCGCACCTGCGGTAACCGCCTGCACGTGGCCGCGTACCGGGCACGCCGCAGGGAAGCGGCCGGCTGACGGCTCACAGCACGAAGAGATCGTGCAACGCGGCCATCAGCAGCAAGCCGCCGATCACCGTGAGGAAGATCATCAGAGGGGGCTGGGAAAGCGCGAAGAGGCAGCCACGCGGCTCTTCGGCTGGGGGTGCGGGGGCATCGCCCCGGGAGGTGTCCACCATCTCGGGACGATCATGACGCAGACCGGCCCCCGTTGGTGATCAACACTCCTTTTCGTGACGGGAGTTCACCCCTCACAGGGTGGGCCGAATCGCTCCGGCGTCCGATCACCCGTCAGGCTTTCGGAACTCCGCTCCCCCGTCGGGTTTTCGGGACTCCGCTCCGCCACGGGGCTTCCGGAACTCCCGCGCCCCGCACCCCTGGTTCCGCGTCCGGTCAGCCCAGGTCACGCAGCATGCGCAGCTGTGCGGCCCGGTGGACCGAGGTGCCGCCCTCGTGGCCGTTCCAGGGGTAGACCTCGATCTCCTTGGGACCCGCCCAGTTGTTGTAGGCGGCGAAGACCGTGGACGGCGGGCAGATGGGGTCCATCAGGGCCACGGAGTACAGCGTCGGCATGTCGGCCCGGGCGGCGAAGCTGATCCCGTCGAAGTACGAAAGGGTCCGGAACACCTGGTCGGCACGGCCGTGCTGGGTGGCCAGGAAACGCACGATCTCCTGGTACGGGTCCTTGTCGGTGATCTCGACGGCCCGCCGGTAGTGCGTCAGGAACGGTACGTCGACGAGCGCGGCCCTGACGTGGGGGCTGAGCCCCGCGACCGCCTGCGCGATGCCGCCGCCCTGGCTGCCGCCGTGCACGACGATCCGGTCCGGGTCGACGGACGGGTGGGCGCGGGCCACCTCGACGGCACGCACCGCGTCGGTGAACACCCGGCGGTAGTAGTAGTCGTCGGGGTCGAGGATGCCGCGGGTCATGAAGCCGGGCGACTGCGGGCCGGCGCCTCCGTGCGGGTCGGCGGTGGAGCCCGCCGAGTGGCTGTTGACGGCGCCCTGGCCGCGGGTGTCCACGACCAGGGTGGCCCAGCCGGCCGCGGGCCAGACCAGGTGGTCGTGCGGCAGTCCGCGTCCGCCGCCGTAGCCGAGGTAGTGGACGACGGCAGGCAGCGGTCCTTCGGCACCGGCCGGCACGTTCAGCCAGGCGCGTATGCGGTGGCCGCCCCAGCCGGCGAACGACACGTCGTGGACGTCGACGTTGCTCAACGCGGCGTCGTAGGGACTGAATTCGGCATCCAGCGGGTGCTCGCCGGCCTCGTCGAGGGTGCGTCGCCAGAAGGCGTCGAAGTCGTCGGGTTCAGTGGACTGAGGCCGGTAGCTGCGGAGTTGGTCCAGGGGCAGGTCGAACAGGGACACGACGTCTCCTTTTCGGGCACGCGGAAGGGAACGGAAAGGGTGGCAGAAGGGGTCCGGGCCGGGCGGCGGGGCTCAGCGGGGTGTGGAACTCGATGCGCGCACGACGAGTTCGGGCTGGAGCACGACGCTGCGGTGCTCGTGGGTGCCGCCCTCGTCGTCCGACTCCTCCAGCAGGAGTTCGGCGGCCATCCGGCCCATCACGACTGCGGGCTGGCGGACCGAGGTGAGCGGCACGGCGGCGGCGGCGGCGAATTCGATGTCGTCGTACCCGACGATGGCGATGTCCTGGGGCACCCGCACCCCGGCCGCGTACAGGGCCTGGAGCACGCCGAGGGCGAGCAGGTCGTTCGCGCAGAACACGGCGGTGGGGCGCGGGACGAGGCCGAGCAGCCTGGCCCCGGCGTCACGGCCCGCCGCCACGTCGAGGCGGTCGGAGGGGATCTCGACGAGCGCTTCGGCAGGCAGCCCGGCCTCGGCGAGGGCGGACAGCGCGCCCTGGCGGCGGTCCCTGATCTGGTGCAGGTCGCCGGGTCCGCTGACGTACGCCACCGAGCGGTGCCCGGCAGAGACCAGATGGCCGACGGCCAGGGCGCCGCCCCGCACGTCGTCGACGGAGACCGCGCAGGTCCCGGTGCCGGAAGCCACCCGGTCCACCAGGACGTAGGGGATCCGGTGACGGCTGAAGGATTCGAGGTTGCGGCCGGTCGCGTCGGCAGGGGTGACCAGCACGCCGCATACGCGCTGTTCCGCGAAGAGGCCGAGGTATTCGGCCTCCTCCGCGGGGCTCTGGCCGCTGTTGCAGACCATGACGCCGAGGCCCGCCTGACGGGCGGCGCGTTCGGCACCACGGGCCACGTCGACGAAGAAGGGGTTGCCCATGTCCAGGACGAGGAGCGCCATGATCCGGCTGCGGCCGGCCCTGAGCTGGCGGGCCGACTCGCTGCGGACGTATCCGAGCTCCTCGATCGCGGCCAGCACCCGGGCCCGGGTATCGGGCAGCACGGCCTCGGGGCGGTTGATCACATTGGAGACCGTGCCCACGGAGACCCCGGCCTGCCGGGCCACGTCCTTGATCCCTGCCACACGCGCCACTAGTTCTGCCCCACTGCCCTTGGCCGCACCCAGAAGCGGCGTCACCCCATCGTACGGACGGCGTGAATGAATTGTTTCAATCCGGTTGGGACGCTAACCGTCGGGCCGAACGCCGTCAAGAATCACGCCTGAATCGATTCATGCGGGCGAGGTCCGTGCGGTGCCCGAATCCGTGCGGTGCCCGAATCCGTGCGGCGCCCGAAGAGGGGCGGAAGGCACGAGCGGCCGTCAGATGCCGTGCTTCTTCAGGATCGCCTCGATGTCGCTGAAGTCGTCGCCCTGCCCGCCGGCGGACTGCTTCTTCGGCTTCTGCCGCGGCTCGGCGGCCGGTACGCCCGCCCCCAGCGAGGGGGCCGAGGCGGCGGGCACCACCGCGTCGCCCTGCGCGGCCCGGGCGGCCGCCTTGCGTTCCTTGCGGGTGCCCCCGCCACGGCGTTCGATCGCGCGGGTGGTCATGAACAGCAGCCAGGCCACGCCCAGCACCGCGAAGCCGAGCCAGACGCTCGGCTTGAAGGCGATGTCCGACACCCACTCGACGACGCCGGTCAGCACCAGGCCGATCGGGACCAGGGAGTAGGCGGCGATCCTGGTCGCCGTGAGGAACCGCTTCCGGTACGCGGTCACGGCGGCGATGCCCAGGCCCGCCGCGGACACCGCGGAGCAAATGGTCTCGGCAAGCATCGGTGCCTCCAGGCGCAGGGGAAACGTCCCTTCCATCCTGCACCGGTCACCGGCCGGGCGGCCACGCTCCGAGCCCACATCAGGGACATTTCAGGGCCGGGATCCTCCCCAGGTGCCGTACGGCCTGCGGCGGGCGGCCCGATTCCGCCCTGTTCCCGCGCTCCGCCGGACACCGGTCGTGACGCTCCCGTACACCCTGGGAGACTGGTCCCATGAGCGATTCCACCCCCGCAGCACCGGTCGTCCTCGACGTCTGGTGCGAGCTCCAGTGCCCCGACTGCCACCACGCCCTGACCGATGTGCACGCCCTGCGCGCCCGGTACGGCGACCGGATCGAGATCCGGTTCCGGCACTTCCCCCTGGAGAAGCACAAGCACGCCTTCGCCGCGGCGCAGGCCGCCGAGGAGGCCGCGGCGCAGGGCAAGGACTGGCCGTACATCGAGGCGCTGCTCGCCCGCACCGCCGACCTCGGCCGCACCGGCGAGCCGCTGCTGGTCGAGGTGGCGGGGGAACTGGGCCTGGACGCCGAGGAGTTCGACACCGCCCTGATCGACGGCCGGCACATGCTGATCGTCGACGCCGACCAGGCCGAGGGCAAGGCGATCGGGGTCACGGGCACGCCCACGTACGTGATCGGGGGCGAGCGGCTGGACGGCGGCAAGAGCCAGGAAGGGCTGCGCGAGCGCATCGAGGAGATCGCCGACCGGCTGCTCGCCGCACAGGACTGAGAACGGGCTCGGGGCAGCGGGCCGGGCTGGGGGCGCTGTCCCGCGCCGGCCGGCCCCCGAGCCCGGACCGCCGGGACGCGCGGTCAGAGCGGCTTGGCCAGGTTGTACCGGGTCGGCTCGTAGCCGAGCGACTCGTACAGCCGGAGCGCGGGCGTGTTGGCGGTGACGACGTGCAGGCCCAGCCGCGTATCGCCGGCTGCGAGCACGAGGCGTTCGGCCTGGAGCATCAGCGCCCGGCCGTACCCCCGCCCCCGGAAGCGTGTCTCCACCTCGACGTCGAAGACGTAGCCGACCACCTGACCGGGGTGCATCTCGAACCGCGCCACCCACAGGAAGCCGGCCTTCTCGTCCTCGTGGATGAGGTGGTTCAGCTGGGCGCCCTCGGTGGCGAGGCCCTGCGGCAGATGCCTGGCGTGCGAGGCGCGGGCTGCCCGCAGCGCCGACTCCTGCGGGGTGCCACGCGTCATCAGGCTCTCCGCGTAGCCCGCGATCGCGCCGTCCTCCCAGGCCGTGAACTCCTCGGGCGTCATCGGCCGCGCGGTCAGCCCTTCGGGCAGTGCCGGGGGGTCGGCGGGCAGTTGCTTGATCATGTTCCGGCTGCGTTCGGTGTACCCGAGTGCGGCGGTCAGCCGTTGCGCCGCCTCGTTCCCGGGGGCGACTTCCGTTCGCACCTGCGTGCAGCCCCAGCCCCGCAGCACCTCCTCGGCCGCCAGCGCGGCGATGGTGCCGCGGCCGCGCCGCCGGACCGCCTCGTCGATCCGCAGGGACCGCAGCAACCCCGTCCCGTCGTCCGACCCGGGATCCGTGGCGATTTCCACGGCGCCGACGGGGCGCCCGTTGTCGCACACGTCGTACGCGCGGCTCTGTGCGCCGTCGGCGCCTGACTGGATCGGCCCGGACGGCCGGAGTGTCGTGGTCATCAGAGGATTTCTATCCCCTGCCCGAACGCACGTCATCCGTATTTGCGGCGGGGGACCGGCCGGCCGCCGCCCCGGTCACGGGTCCAGATCGTCGCCGGCCCGCTCGCCGAAGACGCGCATCGCCTTGGCCGTCACCGGTCCCGGCGCGCCGGACAGCTCCCGGCCGTCGACCCGGTGGACGGCCTGGATGTCGCGCAGGGTGGAGGTCAGGAAGACCTCCTCGGCCCGGTCCAGGACGTCGAACGGCAGGTCCGTCTCCTGCGCCCCGGTCCACTCCACCGCCAGCGCGCGGGTGATCCCGGCCAGACAGCCGGAGGCGACGGGCGGGGTGTGCAGCTGTCCGTCGAGGACGACGAAGACGTTGGAGCCGGTGCCTTCGCAGAGCCGGCCGACCGTGTTGGCGAACAGCGCCTCGGAGGCGCCGTTCTCGTGGGCGCGGGCGAGGGCGACGACGTTCTCGGCGTACGAGGTGGTCTTGAGCCCGGTGAGCGCGCCGCGTTCGTTGCGCGTCCAGGGAACGGTGATGACCGCCGTGGTGTCCGGGCGGCGCTTCACCTCGCCGAGGGCGACGACCAGTCCGGGGCCCGCGGTGCCGCGGTCGGAGCCGAGCGGCGAGATGCCGCCGGTGTAGGTGATGCGGAGCCTGCCGAGCGCGGCCGGATTGGCCTCGATGACGGCGGCGCAGGCGCGGCGCACCTCGTCCAGGTCGGGCGCGGGCAGGCCGAGGCCCAGGGCGGAGCGGGTCAGCCGGTCGAGGTGGCGGGTGAGCGCGAAGGGCCTGCCCTCGGCGGTCCTCACCGTCTCGAAGATGCCGTCGCCGACGGTCAGCCCGTGGTCGAGCACGGACACCCGGGCGTCATCGGCAGCCCGCAGCCCCCCGTTGACCCAGATCCTCATGGTGCGGTCCTTCCGGTTGCTTCGTATGCGCCCGACGCTACCGCGAGCAGCCTGGACGCCTTCAGTTCGGTCTCGTCCCATTCGCGTTCCGGATCCGAGCCCCAGGTGATGCCGGCGCCGGTGCCGAACCGCAGCACCGGGACGGCGCCCGTGCGGTCGGTCCAGAAGGTGCGGATGCCCACGGCGAGCGAGGCGGTGGCCCGGTCGGCGTCCACCCAGCCGATGCCGCCGCAGTACGGGCCGCGCGGGGCGGTCTCCAGCTCCTCGATGATCCTGAGGGCGCTGGACTTGGGTGCCCCGGTCACGGAGCCCGGCGGAAAGGCCGCGGCGAACAGTTCCGGCCAGCCGGCACCGTCGGCGAGGCGGCCGCGCACGGTGGAGACGAGATGGACGAGGCCCGGGTGCTTCTCGACGACGCAGAGGCCGGGGACCGTGACCGACCCGGTCGCGCAGACCCGGCCCAGGTCGTTGCGGACCAGGTCGACGATCATCACGTTCTCGGTGTGGTCCTTCTCCAGCAGATCGGCCTCGGTGCGGCCGGTGCCCTTGATCGGTCCGGACTCGACCGTGCGGCCGTCCCTGCGCAGGAAAAGCTCCGGCGAGGCGGTCGCGATCTCCACGCCGTGGCCAGGGAGCCGAATCGTTCCTGCGTACGGGGCGGGGTTGCCGCGCGCCAGCAGTGCGGTGAGGGCGTCCATGTCCGCCGCGGCCGGATCGGGCAGCGGCGCGGTCATCACGCGGCAGAGATTGGCCTGGTAGACCTCGCCCCTCGCGATGTACGCGCGGATGCGCCGCACGCCCGCCGTGTACGCGGCACGGTCGAGGGACGACGTCCAGTCACCGGCGGCCGGGCCGCACCAGGCACCACGCACGGGTGCGGGCACGGCCGCGGTGCGTACGGTGGCGAAGCGGGCACAGACGAGCCGACCCTCGAAACCAGCTGAAACCGCCCAGAAACCCGACGAGTCGAGGGCTGCGGGATCACTGGTCACATCCTGCAGATCGGAGGCGACGAGGCCGCCGAAGCGGGCCATGGGAGCGAGGTCGTGCACGTCGGCGAGTCTAGAGCGGCGTGCCGTGACCTGCGCCGGGGCGAGCGCACCTGCGCACGCTGCACAAACGCGTTTTTGTACTGGCCCCGGAATCCGCTAGAGTTCAACACGTCGCCGGGACGCGCAAGCGAACCGGAACCGACAAGCGGACGTAGCTCAGTTGGTAGAGCGCAACCTTGCCAAGGTTGAGGTCGCCAGTTCGAACCTGGTCGTCCGCTCGCAGAAGGTGGGGGATCTTCCCGAACCCCCACCCCTGGTGGAGTGGCCGAGAGGCGAGGCAACGGCCTGCAAAGCCGTCTACACGGGTTCAAATCCCGTCTCCACCTCCAAGGACGATTAGCTCAGCGGGAGAGCACTTCCCTGACACGGAAGGGGTCACTGGTTCAATCCCAGTATCGTCCACCGGTCCGCAAGGACCCCCGCGCGATTAGCTCAGCGGGAGAGCGCTTCCCTGACACGGAAGAGGTCACTGGTTCAATCCCAGTATCGCGCACGCAGTACACGCAGGTTCACCCTGCGCGATTAGCTCAGCGGGAGAGCGCTTCCCTGACACGGAAGAGGTCACTGGTTCAATCCCAGTATCGCGCACAGCCCCGAAGCCCTGGTCGTCCCGACGACCGGGGCTTCGTCGTTTGCCCCGCCTGCCGACGCCGGGGCCCGGACGCGTTCCGTCCGGGCCCCGGGGCGGGATCAGGACGAGAAGAGCATGCGGCCGAAGCTCTTCTGCCGGTGGTGACCCTGGTGCCCGCCGTAGTGCTGCTGCGGGGCGCCCCACGCGGGTGCCGGGGCTGCGGGGTATGCCTGCGGGGCGGGCGGCGCCGGCGGAGCCTGCTGCGTCCACTGCGACTCCATACGGGTCAGGGACTCCAGCTCGCCGTAGTCCAGGAATATCCCCCGGCAGCCGCTGCACTGCTCGATCTGAATGCCGTTGCGGTTGTACGTCTGCATCTGTGCGTGGCACTTGGGACACTGCATCTTCGGGCTCACTCCTCGCCGTCGGTTAGCCGTCGCCGGAATGCATGCCCGGCGGCGGTCGGCTCACCCTACGACGAGTGTTCGGCGGCCAACTCGGGCGGGAGAGCGGCAATTCGGGCACAGGCGTCGATCATCGCCTGTTCCACCTCATCCGGAACCCGGTACTCCGCCGCGGACTTGGCGAGGGCCAGTGCCGCCGTCTGTACGGTCAGGGCCCGGGCCGCCAGGTCCAACTCGGGCCACGGATCGCCGTCGGCGCGCACCGCGGGGCCGCCCGCGGCGCGGTAGGCGCCCAGGAAGCGGAACCAGACCTCGGGGGGCAGCAGCCCTGCCGCGTACCAGGCGGCGGGGCGCGCGAGGTCCCAGGCGGGGGCGCCGGGTCCGGCGTCGTCGACGTCGATCAGCAGCCAGGGGCCGTGCGGCTCGGGGTGCCGGACCAGCTGGCCCAGGTGCAGATCGCCGTGGCAGAGCGTGTGCACCCGTGGTGCGGCAGCCGGCGCCTCGTCCCGCATCCAGGGCGGCAGCCCGCGCCAGGCCGCGAGCACGGGGGCGGTGGCCGGGTCGCCGGGCCGGGCCGCACGCATCCGGGCCACGGCGAGCGCGGCCTTCGCCGGGCCGCGCATGGGGGGCGGCGCCTCCGGTATGCCCGGCGCACCTGGTGCGGGTCGGACGCGGTGCAGGCGGGCCAGCAGGGCGGCGGCCTCCTCCCAGGGCGCCTCGTCCGGGTCGCCCGGGTCCACCGGCTCCCCGTACGGCCACAGGGTGACGGGACGCCCGTGCAGCTCGGTGAGGTACGGCGAGGCGGTGCCGTACCCCGCCTGGCCGGCAGGGGGCCGTACGGGAAGCGGAGCGAGCAGGATGCCGGCCAGGCCGGGGTCGGCGGCCAGTCCCAGGCGTGCGGACAGGGCGGCGGCATCCGTACCGGGGGCGTGGGCCTTGGCGACGACGGGGCCGCAGCGGACCACGGTGCCGTCCGCCCGGTCCGCGAGGACGGTCGGCGGCGGGCAGCCGCAGCAGGCCCCGGAACGGGCGTGGGCCGCTTCGTGGGCGAGGTCGCCCAGCACACGTACGACAGCGGTGGTCACGGACTCCCCCGGTGGCACAGGATCGGCGGACCCGGCCGGCGCCGCGCCCGCCGGAGAGCGTACGCGGATCGCACCGGCCTGCCCGTGCACGGGGTGGGCCGCACAGGCCCCGGACAGCGCGATGTCCGGTCAGCTCCCCAGCTGACCGGACAAACGCTGCCGTCCGCCGCACCCCCGTCCCCACGGGGTTGTTGGCCGGATGTCCCGGTCCGGACCGCTCTTCCGGACCCGGGGCGCCGCTCAGCGCCCCAGCATCACGCCCACGGACGACGCCTGTGTGACCACCGCTTCCCAGCCGCCGAAGACGACTGCGAGCAGGGCCGCCAGAGGAAGAACCATGGCCGTCGCCACCAGCGGGTGACGCTTGCCGGACGACGGGCGGCTGCCGAACGCGGCATAGGCCTTGCGTCCCTGCGTGCGGACCATCGTCCGCGCTGCCGTGTCCGCCATGGTTCCTCTCCTGACCTGATGTGGAGCGGCGGGCGTTTGACCTCGGGGGACGAGTGCGACGCCCGCCGCTTGACTTCAACATTAGGGATCCGGGGAGCGGGCGGCGTCATGCCCGCGTACCGAATACCGGGCCTCCCGGAGGATGAGCCGTGGGTAGTCGGCGTACTCCCCTGGGTGGAGACGGACTACCGGATGTTGGGGTCATCCCGGAGGGGACGCTCCGAGGCGTCCTCCCTGGGTACCGGTTGTTCGACCAGGGCGAGGACCCTGGTCGCCATGAAGCGGGCGGTGCGCACCACGGAGCCGTTCCTGGTGACTTCACTCACTTCGACCACCCCTCGGCGGACCGCGGTCTCCACCCTGCGCCCTGCCCTGGAGGCCACCATTTCGTAGGTTCGGGTCGTGTCTCCGGCGTCCACGACTATCTCGACCCGATCGCCCTTCACTGATCCAATCCCCCTTCTGCGACGGACCTTTGAGATCTCGCACGGGCCGGGGAGCGTGGATCTGCGGCTCCCTGACCACTCCTCAAGTTTCCCACCCGGCACTGACAATCGATTCTCCGGCGAGGGCGCGGCCTCTGAGCACCCCGGGCGGCGGGTACGTAAGCTGTGCCTCGTCAGGCGGACCAGGCAGCGGGGATGGGCAGACATGGCGATGATGCGGCTCCGGCGCGAGGACCCGCGTGTCGTCGGCTCGTTCAGGCTGCACCGGCGGCTCGGGGCGGGCGGCATGGGTGTCGTCTACCTCGGCTCGGACCGGCGGGGCCAGCGGGTGGCACTGAAGGTGATCCGCCCCGACCTGGCGGAGGACCAGGAGTTCCGTTCGCGTTTCGCGCGCGAGGTGTCCGCCGCCCGGCGGATCCGCGGCGGCTGTACGGCACGGCTGGTCGCCGCCGATCTGGAGGCGGACCGCCCGTGGTTCGCGACGCAGTACGTCCCCGGCCCCTCGCTGCACGACAAGGTGGCCGAGGAGGGTCCGCTGTCGGCCGCCGAGGTGGCGTCGATCGGCGCCGCGCTCTCCGAAGGTCTGGTGGCGGTGCACGAGGCCGGTGTCGTCCACCGTGACCTGAAGCCGTCGAACATCCTGCTGTCCCCCAAGGGCCCCCGGATCATCGACTTCGGGATCGCCTGGGCCACCGGCGCTTCCACACTCACGCACGTCGGTACGGCGGTGGGTTCGCCCGGCTTCCTCGCCCCCGAGCAGGTGCGGGGCGCCGCGGTGACGCCCGCGACGGACGTCTTCTCGCTCGGTGCGACGCTGGCGTACGCGGCGATGGCCGATTCGCCTTTCGGGCACGGCAGTTCCGAAGTGATGCTCTACCGGGTGGTGCACGAGGAGCCTCAGCTGTACGACGTGCACGACGCGCTCGCACCGCTGCTGAGCGCCTGCCTGGCGAAGGACCCGGAGGAGCGGCCCAGCACGCTGCAACTCTCCATGCGGCTCAAGGAGATCGCGGCGCGGGAGGCGCAGGGGCTGCACGAGAGCCGGCCGCCCGCCCAGCGTTCGGCGCAGGAGGCGGACCGGCCGACGGGGCGCCTGGACGGCCCGTACACCGAGCAGCAGACACGTCGCGCGCCCGGCCCCGCTCCGGTGTCCCGGCCGCAGAGCCGGCAGACGGCTTCCGGGCGGCCTTCGCCTCCCCGCACCGGGGGTTCGCGCCCCGCGCAGCAGCAGCCGCGCAATACGACGCGTTCGGGTAAGAGGTCGCAGGGCGCGGTCGGGACGAACGGCAGGCCGGGTACCCGGCCCGGCGCACGCCCGACGTCCGCCGGCCGGCGTCCCGCCAATCCGCGGCTGCTGCGGCAGCGGCTGGTGGTCTTCGTCGTGGTGACGCTGTTGGTGGCGCTGGGTATCGCGGCGGCGCAGGGCTGCCAGGGCCCGGCCCGTGGGCTCGGCGCGGGCCAGACCCAGGGGCAGAGCGAGCAGTAGGGCCCTTCTAGGGCCTGTCCGGCGGATCAAGGTCGGACGGGGCGCGGCGTCTGGTGCGGTGCATCGCAAGGCGCCGGAGCATCCTCATAGCGGAGCTATCAGGGCGCTTCGGCAACGCGGCGAGGTGCCGTGCCAGAGGTCGTGACCCCGGCCTTGATCCGCCGGACAGGCCCTACAGGGCGTGTTTCGAAAGTAGCGCCGTCCGCCCGGAGGGCGGGCCGGGCGGCGTCTGGTGCATGCGATCGCAAGGCGCCGGGAAGTCCTCGTAGCGGAGCTACCAGGACTTTTCGGCAACGCCGCGAGCAATGGGGTCTCCCCTGCTCGAGCGAAGCCGAGAGCTCGGGGAAGTGCCAGACGCCGCCCGGCAGGCAGGACTTTCGAAGCACGCTCTACCTCTCCGGGCGCCCCGTGGCGACCGCGTAGAAGGCGACCGCGGCGGCCGCGCCGACGTTCAGCGAGTCGACGCCGTGGGCCATCGGGATGCGCACCCACTCGTCGGCGGCGACGAGGGCCTGTGTGGACAGTCCGTCGCCCTCGGCACCGAGCATCAGGGCCACCTGGTCCATCCGGTGCGGCGCGGCCTCCTCGATGCTGCTGGCCTTCTCGTCCGGCGTCAGCGCGAGCAGCTTGAAGCCCGCTTCCCGCACCGTCTCCAAGGCCTTGGGCCAGGTGTCGAGGCGGGCGTAGGGCACGGAGAAGACAGCGCCCATCGAGACCTTGACCGAGCGCCGGTACAGCGGGTCCGCACAGTCCGGGGAGAGCAGGACGGCGTCCATTCCGAGGGCGGCGGCGCTGCGGAAGATCGCGCCGATGTTCGTGTGGTCGTTGACGGCCTCCATCACGACCACGCGGCGGGTGGTGCGGAGCAGTTCGTCGGCCGTCGGCAGGGGCTTGCGCTGCATGGAGGCGAGTGCGCCGCGGTGCACGTGGTAGCCGGTGACGCGTTCCGCGAGCTCGGGGCTGACCGCGTACACGGGCGCCGGAACCTCGTCGATGACGTCGCGCATCAGGTCGACCCACTTCGCCGAGAGCAGCATGGAGCGCATCTCGTACCCGGCGTGCCTGGCGCGTCTGATCACCTTCTCCCCCTCGGCGATGAAGAGGCCCTCGGCGGGCTCTCGTCGGCGCCGGAGCTCGACGTCGGTCAGACCGATGTAGTCGCTCAGGCGGGGGTCGTCCGGGTCGTCGACGGTGATGAGATCAGCCACAGGTTGATACTGCCTTGTCCGGTGTGTGGTGCCAACGGTCTGGAGGAAGATCCGTTACCGATGGTTACTCTGCGGTGCGTGCGGCGGGTGCCCCGCCGACCGCGACGACATCACCGATGACGATGACGGCGGGCGGGCGGACGTCCTCGGCCACGGCCCGTTCGGCGACCGTGGCGAGCGTCGCGTCGACGCGACGCTGGGCCGCCGTCGTCCCTTCCTGGACCAGGGCGACCGGCGTCTCAGGGGACTTGCCGTGGGCGATGAGCGTACGGGCGATAGCGCCGATCTTGTCGACGGCCATCAGGAGCACCAGGGTGCCGCGCAGCCGGGCGAGTGCCTCCCAGTCGACCAGCGAGCGCTCGTCGTCCGGGGCCACGTGGCCGCTGACCACGGTGAACTCGTGGGCCACACCGCGGTGGGTGACGGGGATTCCGGCTGCGCCGGGGACCGAGATCGAGCTGGAGATGCCGGGCACGACGGTGCACGGGATGCCTTCGGCGGCGAGCGCCTGGGCCTCCTCCATGCCGCGCCCGAAGACGAACGGGTCGCCGCCCTTGAGCCGGACGACGGCCTTGCCCGCCTTGGCGTGCTCGATCAGCGCGTTGTTGATCGCCTCCTGCGCCATGTAGCGGCCGTACGGGATCTTGGCGGCGTCGATCACCTCGACGTGCGGCGGGAGTTCGTCGAGCAGGTCGCGCGGGCCGAGCCGGTCCGCGATGACGACGTCCGCCTCGGCGAGCAGGCGGCGGCCCCGGACGGTGATCAGGTCGGGGTCGCCGGGTCCGCCGCCGACCAGGGCGACGCCGGGGGCGCGGGTGCGGTGGTGGGGTGCGGCGAGGGTGCCGTCGCGCAGGCCCTCGACGATGGCGTCGCGGACGGCGGCGGAGTGGCGCGGGTCGCGGCCGTGCGCGTCAGTGGTGAGCACGGCGACCGTCACGCCCTCGCTGCGGCCGGTCGCGGGGGTCCAGGCGGTGGCGGCGTCCGCGTTGTCGCTGCGGACGCACCAGGTGCGGGTCCGCTCTGCCTCTGCGGAGGCGGCGTCGTTGGCCGCCGTGTCGTCGGATGCGATGAGGGCGTACCAGGTGTCGGCCAGGTCCCCGTCGGCGTAGGGGCGGCGCTCCCAGCGGATCTCGCCGGCGTCCGCCATCGCCTCGACGGACGGGGTGGCTGCGGGTGACACGAGGACGATGTCGGCGCCGGCCGCGATGAGGGCGGGGAGGCGGCGCTGCGCGACCTGGCCGCCGCCGACGACGACTACGCGGCGCCCGCTCAGGCGCAGTCCGACGGGGTAGGCGGGGTGATCGGCGTGCTCGGCCATGACGGTGCGGGCTCCTCGTGCGATGCGGGGGCTGCGGCCGCTGCGGCGGTGGAGCGGCTGTGACGTGCGGGTTCACGATACGGGGTGGGGGCAGAATCAAGCCCCTCCGGCGATTGAGGAGCGGGGGTCCGAGGGCAGCGCCCCCGAAACCCCCGCGGCTGCGCTACTTCTCCGTCACGCCCGCCGAGTCGAACGTCGCCACCTCGTGCATCGCGCGGGCCGCGCTCTGCACGATCGGCAGCGCCAGCAGTGCGCCCGTGCCCTCGCCGAGGCGGAGGTCGAGGTCGACCAGGGGGCGCAGGCCCAGCTTGTTGAGCGCGGCGACATGGCCGGGCTCGGCACTGCGGTGGCCCGCGATGCAGGCGGCCAGGGCCTCCGGCGCGATGGCGCGTGCGACCAGGGCCGCGGCGCCCGCGCTCACGCCGTCGAGGATGACCGGCGTGCGGAGCGAGGCCCCGCCGAGCAGGAACCCGGCCATCGCGGCGTGCTCCAGCCCGCCCACGGCCGCCAGTACGCCGATCGGGTCGGCCGGGTCCGGCCGGTGCAGGTCGAGGGCACGGCGCACCACGTCGACCTTGCGGGCGTGCATCTCGTCGTTGATGCCGGTACCGCGACCGGTCACCTCGGCCGGGTCCATCCCCGTGTACACACAGATCAGGGCGGCGGACGCCGTGGTGTTGGCGATGCCCATCTCACCGGTGAGCAGACCCTTGTTGCCGGCCGCGACCAGGTCGCGGGCGGTCTCGATGCCGACCTCGATCGCGGCGAGGACCTCTTCGCGGGTGAGCGCGGGGCCGGTGGTGAAGTCCGCCGTTCCGGCACGCACCTTGCGGGGCAGCAGGCCGGGCTGCGCGGGCAGCTCCGAGGCCACGCCGACGTCGACGACACACACTTCGGCGCCGACCTGGTTCGCGAAGGCGTTGCAGACCGCGCCGCCGCCGAGGAAGTTGGCGACCATCTGGCCGGTGACCTCCTGCGGCCAGGCCGTGACGCCCTGGGCGTGCACCCCGTGGTCGCCCGCGAAGATCGCGACGGCCGCGGGCTCCGGGATCGGCGGCGGGCACATCCGGGAGAGCCCGGAGAGCTGCGCGGAGATGATCTCCAGCATGCCGAGCGCACCGGCCGGCTTGGTCATCCGCTTCTGGCGCTCCCACGCCTCGCCGAGCGCCTTGGCGTCCAGCGGCCGGATGGTGGAGATGGTCTCCTGGAGCAGGTCGTGCGGCTCCTCGCCGGGCAGGGCACGGCGTCCGTACGTCTCCTCGTGGACGACCCAGGACAGCGGGCGTCGCTTGGACCAGCCCGCCTGCATCAGCTCGGGCTCCTCCGGGAACTCGTCGACGTAACCGACACAGAGGTACGCGACGACTTCGAGGTGCTCGGGCAGGCCCAGGGCGCGGACCATCTCGCGCTCGTCGAAGAAGCTGACCCAGCCGACGCCGAGGCCTTCGGCCCGGGCGGCGAGCCACAGGTTCTCGACGGCGAGGGCCGAGGAGTACGGGGCCATCTGCGGCTGGGTGTGCCGGCCGAGGGTGTGGCGGCCGCCGCGCGTGGGGTCCGCCGTGACGACGATGTTGACGGGCGTGTCGACGATCGCCTCGATCTTCAGTTCCTTGAACTGCTTCGCCCGCGCCTTGGGAAGCGACTTCGCGTACGCCTCACGCTGGCGCTGCGCCAGTTCGTGCATGGAGCGGCGGGTCTCGGCGGAACGGATGACGACGAAGTCCCAGGGCTGCGAGTGCCCGACGCTGGGCGCCGTGTGAGCGGCCTCCAGGACCCGCAGGAGCACCTCGTGCGGGATGGGGTCGCCACGGAAGCCGTTGCGGATGTCGCGGCGCTCGCGCATGACGCGCAGGACGGCCTCGCGCTCGGCGTCGTCGTAGCCGGGGGCGGGCGGCGAGGCGACGGGCACCTCTTCGGCCTCGGAGGCCCGGGCGTCGGCGTCGGCGCCCTGCGGTGCTTCGGGCTCGTCGGCCGTTGCGGGAGCGGCGGCGGTCTCGGCGGCCTCCGCGAGCTCGGTGACCGGGGCCTGCGGCGCGGGCTCGGTGGCCTCGGGTCGTACGGGCTCCGGGTGGCTCTCCGTGACGTCCGGGGTCTCGATGACCTCGGGGCCAGTCTCCGCCTCGGGCGCGACGACGGGCTCGGGCAGGACGACGGGCTGCGCCGCAACGACGGGCTGCGCCGCCACGGGCTCGATGGCCGCCTCGACCACGGTCGCGGTCTCGGTCTCCGCAGCGGGCTCCACCGGCTCCTCGGCCACCGGCGTGGGTGCCAGGTGCGGCGTGGTCGGAAGCGAGCCCGCGACCCGTACGAACCGGCCCAGGGAGGCTCCGTCGGGAACCGGCTCCACCGGCGGCTGTAGGGCAGTAGCGGCCTCGGCCAGGACTTCTTCGGCCTGCGCGTCCGCGACGGGGCCCGACTCGGCAGGCACGACCGGGGCGAGCGGCACCTCGGCGGCCGTCTGCTCCACGAGCACAGCCTCGACAGGTGCGGCTTCGGCGGCCGTCTGCTCAGCGGGTGCGGCCTCGACCGGCGCCGCGTGCACGGGTGCGGTCTCGGCCTGCACCTCGGCCTGAGAGGCCTCCTCGGCGGCTTCCTGGGCGGCCTCGACCGGGATCTCGACCGCCAGGGGTACGGAAACCGGCCCCTCGGCCACGGCGACCACGGGCTCGACGACCACGGGCTCGACGGTCACCGGCTCGGCGGCCTGCACGACCGGTGCGGGCTCCTCCGTCTGCGCCTCGGCCACGGGCTCCTCCGCGACCGGCTCTTCAACGACCGCCTCCGGGACGACCGTTTCTGCTGCCGACGGCTCCGGCGCCTCCGCGGCGGCCGGAGCGGCCACGGGCGCCTCGACCGGTTCGGCGGTCCTCGGCGGCGCCTGGGCCGCCCACTGGTTCCCCTGCGGCGGGATCTCGCCGAGCTGCGGGCCCGGAAGGGCTGCCACCTCGTCGGCCGGCAGCTCGAAGTGCTCGGGTTCCGCGGTGGCCGGGCCGGCGTGCCGTGCGGGCGCCTGGACGGCTGCCTGCATCGGGGGCAGGTCCTGCGGCTGGGGCGCTCCCGCCGGGCCCCGGTCGGCCAGTGAACGGACCACGCCGCCACCTGACGTACCACCGTATGCGGGGCCGGATTCGGCGGAGGCCGGACCGCGGTGCAGCGGGCGGCGCACGGGTGCCTGGGCCACGGGGACCTGGGCCTGTGCCGGTGCGGGGACGGGCGACGGGATGCGCACGCCGCTGAGGTCGACATGGCCGGAGTCGCGGCCGCCGGACTCGTGGGTCCCCTGCCCCGTCTCCTGCGGCGCTGCGGCGGCCTGCTGCATCGCGTACGCCGGGACCTGGACCTGCTCCTGGAACTGGACAGGGCCCTGCGCGCCAACGTCACCCTGCGGCTGTGGAGCGTGGCCGGGCCGGTACCCGCCGTTCTGCTCGGGCAGCGGTGCCTGGCCTGCCTGGGGTTCGCTCCAGGCGCCCTGGGGGCTGGGCATCAGAAGGAGGTCGTCGTCCTCGGACACGCGCTCGGAGGGGTCGAGGTAGGTGTAGGCGCCCGGGGCGGGGATGCCCGGCTGCTCCACCATGCCTGCGTTCTCCGGCAGTCCCTCGCCCGGGATCTGGCCGGTGTCACTCATGCGTACCCCTCGCCCATCGTCAGTGCTCCTTCGGCCCTTCGCCCGGGACGCCCCGACACGGCACGCCGGTACTCGTCCCATGGAACGAGCGGGCTCGCCGCGCGGCACGAGTCGGTCGCGGACATACTGCATTCTCGCGGCCGATCGCCGCCGCGGCAGGTCATTTCGCCACGGCTCGCTGTGGACTGCGCCACGTTGCGCGTCCCCCGGTTCTGCCGTACCACAACCGGGACCAAAACAGTCCCCTTTTCCGGACATTGACGAACGAAGCGACGAACGTCCGGGCGCGGTGCAACGATCGGCCAGCCTACCTCGCACCGTACGCCGACCGGGTCAGGGGGCAAGGTCCGAACGCAGTGCGGACAGCAGAAAGACGACCGTGCGTTCGCGCTCCGACCATGCAGCCGTGTCGAGTTCGACGGACTGGAGGAGGGAGCAGGCGACGGTGTAGCCGTTCCCGGTGAGGGCCGCGCCCAGCGCCTCGGCCTCGTCGCGGGTCGAGGCGTGCGTGACGATCCGTTCGGGCCTGCGGTCGGCCACGGCGATGACGACGGGGGCGCCGCCGCCGCCGATCCGTACGACATCGGGCTCGGGCAGCCGTTCCAGCACATGCGGGGCCCGGCCTTCGACGACCTGGAGCTGGACCCCGAAGGTCCGGGCGGCCGCGGCCGTGCGGGCACAGGCGTCGGGATCGCTGTCGACGGCCAGGACGGCCGCGCCGAAGCGGGCCGCCTCCACGGCCAGGGCGCCGCTGCCGGAGCCGATGTCCCAGAGCAGGTCTCCGGTCCGGGGCCCGAGGTGCGCGAGTTGCGCGGCGCGGAGCCCTGGGGCCTCTCCCTCGCCGCTGCCGCCGCCGGCGTCCGGTCCGGCGCCCCGGTAGGCGTCGGCGGGCAGCGCCCAGCCGCGTACGCCCTGGGGGTAGGCGGGGTGGCGGCCGGCGATCCAGGCTCCTTCGGCCCGCTGTTCGGGACCTCCGCCGATGACGATGACGACGTTGGGGTCGCGCCAGACGTGGTCGGCGGCTGCGTCGGAGGTGACGACGGAGACCTGTTCGCGGTCGGTGCCGAGTTCCTCGCAGATGACGAAGGTGCGGTGGACGCCTTCGAGCAGCAGGGCGAGTTCGGCGGGGCCCGCGCCGGGCGAGGTGAGGACGGCGACCTTGTGGTGGGCGCGGCAGACGTTCACGGCGCGGCGCAGGGTGCGGGGGTGGGCGACGACCGTCTGGGCGTCCTCCCACGGCATGCCGGCGCGGGCGAAGGCGGTGGCGACGGAGGAGACGGCGGGCACGACTTCGACTTCGAGGCCGTGCTCGGGGGCGCGCAGGGTGCGTACGACACCGAAGAATCCGGGGTCGCCGTCGGCGAGGACCACGGCGCTGCCGCGATGGCCTGCGATGCGGCGGGCCGCGAGGTCGACGGAGCCGAGCCGGATCCGCTCCGCGCCGTGCGGGACCTCGGGCAGGGCGAGGTGGTGGGCGGCTCCGGCGACGAGGGTTGCGGCCGAGAGAGCGGCCGTGGCCGCTCTGGTCAGTGGCGAGCCGTCCCAGCCGATCACTGTGACCCGGTCGGCCATCTGTCGTCAGTCTCCTGGAGTTGTTGCAGGTGGGGCTGGTTGCCCGGGGTCGGGCAGGGTGAGGCTACCTGGTCCGGACCAGTGTGCCGTCGGTGCCCCGGGGTAGTCGGACCCTCTTAGTTCCAGTCGTTGTAGGTGCCGTAGCCACCCGCGTCCGCGAGCTCTTCGGCCACCCCTTCGAGGTCCTCGGGAAGCAGGCCCCAGACGATCAGATCGGTCCTGATGTCGGTCCATCCTCCGTCCTCGGTCTGTGAGCGGGCTATGCGGGCGTTGCGCAGGACTCCCTCGCTGATGCAGCCGAGCTTCTGCGCGACCTGCTGGGAGGCGGTGTTGTCGGCGGCGGTACGCAGTTCGATGCGCTCGAAGGCCTGGTCACGGAAGAGCCACTGGGCCAGCGCCAGGACCGACTCAGTGGCGTAGCCCTCGCCGCGCGCCCACGGGGCGGTGATGTAGGCGGCCTCGGTGGCGCGGGTGCGCCAGTCGGTGTTGCGCAGCCGCACCGAGCCGACGAGGCGCTGGGTGAGGAACTCGGTGACGGCGAGCACGATGCCGTCGCCCTTGGTCCGCTGTGTGGGAGCGATCCTGCGGACCCAGCGTTCGGCGTCGACCTGGGTGTAGGGGTGGGGCGACTCGGTCCAGGCGACGACGAGTTCGTCGTTCATCATCTCGATGTACGCGGGGACGTCCGCCATGTCGAACGGGCGCAGCACCAACCGGTCCGTGCTGATGGAGATGTCCGGAAAGGTGGAAGTCATGCGCAGCTCCATGCCGAAGACCGTGTAAAGGCACAGCATGCAGCATCGGGCGGACCTTGTGCATGGCCGGGTCGGCACGGCGGAGCCCCGCACACCCGGGCGGGGTGTGCGGGGCTCCGCGGGCAAGTGCCGTGCCGGGGTCAGGACTTGGCTTCGGTCCCGAAGGCCGGGACGACCGAGCCCTGGTAGGTGTCCTCGATGAACTTCTTGACCTCGTCGGAGTGCAGGAGCTTCACGAGCTTCTCGACGCGGGGGTCCTTCTCATTGCCCTTCTTCACGGCGATGATGTTGGCGTAGGGGTTGCCGTCGGCCTTCTCCAGCGCCAGGGCGTCGTCGGCGGGCTTGAGCTCGGCCTCGATGGCGTAGTTGCCGTTGATGACGGCGGCGTCCACGTCGTTCAGGGCGCGGGGGACGGTTGCGGCCTCCAGCTCCTTGAACTCCAGGCCCTTCTTGTCGGTGATGTCGCTCAGCTTGGCGCTGGTGCCGACTCCGGCCTTGAGGGTGATCAGGCCGTTCTCGGCGAGGAGCTGGAGCGCGCGGCCCTCGTTGGTGGTGTCGTTGGGCACGGCGATGGTCTGGCCGGACTTGATGTCAGCCAGGGCCTTGACCTTCTTGGAGTAGAGGCCGAGAGGCTCCAGGTGCACGGTGCCGACGGAGACCAGGTGGGTGTTGTTCTTCTTGTTGAAGTCGTCCAGGTAGGGCTGGTGCTGGAAGAAGTTGGCGTCGACCTGGCCGGTCTCGGTGGCGGTGTTCGGCAGGACGTAGTCCGTGAACTCCTTGACCTCCAGCTTGAGGCCCGCCTTGGCCGCCAGGTTCTTCTTGACGAAGCCCAGGATGTCGGCGTGCGGCGTCGGGGACGCGGCGACGACGAGGGCCTTGGAGGTGTCGGCCTTGGCGCCGGACTCGCTCTTGGACGCCGGGTCGGAGTCCGTACCGCAGGCGGTGAGGCCGAAGGCGAGGGCGGCGGTGGCGGCGGCAGCAGCGGTGATCTTGATGTTCCTACGCACGAAGAGTGCCTCTTTCAGGTGGTGATGGTGGTGCGCCCGGACAAGGAGTGCGGGCTCGGAGAAAGAAAGTTCAGGAGGTGCGGCCTCGGCGGGCCAGCAGGCGTACGGCTCCGTCGCCGATCAGCTGGATCACGCTCACGATGACAACCAGCAGCACGACGGTGATGAGCATGAACTGGTTGTCGAAGCGCTGGAATCCGTAAGTGACGGCCTTGGATCCGAGCCCTTCGCCGCCGACCGCACCGGCCATCGCGGAGTAGCCGATGAGCACGATGACGGTGGTGGTGACGCCGGAGACGAGGGACGGCAGCGCCTGCGGCAGCAGGACCTTGCGGACGATCGTCGGGATGGAACCGCCCATGGACTGGACGGCTTCGACGAGCCCGTGGTCGACCTCGCGCACGGCCGTCTCGACGAGCCGCGCGAAGAACGGGATGGCGCCGACGGCCAGCGGCACGATCATCGCGGTCGGGCCGATGAAGGTGCCGACGACCCAGGTGGTGAAGGGGATCAGGGCGATCAGCAGGATGATGAACGGCAGCGAACGGCCGACGTTCACGATCACGCCGATGACCTTGTTCACCGGGGTGTTCTGCAGCAGTCCCCCCTTGTCGGTGAGGACGAGCAGGACGCCGAGCGGCAGTCCGACCAGGACGGTGACGACCGCGGACCACAGAACCATGTAGAGGGTGTCGACGGTGCCCTGCGTGAGCAGCGGCTGCATTTCGGACCAGGTCACTTCGCCACCTCCTTGGTGAGCGGTGCGGGGATGACGACGGGTTCGGCGTCGTCGACTACTTCGGCCTGCAGTCCCTGCTCGCGCAGGAAGCCGATCGGGACGACGTTCTCCTCGAACCGGCCGGGCAGCTCGATGCGCATCCGGCCGATCTGCTTGCCGCCGACGGTGTCCATCGCGGCACCCAGGATCGAGATGTCGATGTTGTACGTACGGGAGAGCTGCGAGATCACCGGCCGGCCGGCGGCGTCGCCGTGGAAGGTGACGTCGACGACCGTGCGGTCGGGGCCGGAGGCGGTGCCGCCGACCGGGAACAGCTCGTGGGCGAGTTCGGAGCCGGGGGTGGCGAGCAGCTCGCCGACGGTTCCCGACTCGACGATGCGGCCCTTCTGCATCAGCGCGGCGGAGTCGCAGATCGTCTTGACGACGTCCATCTCGTGCGTGATGAGCAGGACGGTGAGGCCGAGCTGCTGGTTGAGGTCGCGCAGCAGCTGGAGGATGGAGCGGGTGGTCTCGGGGTCCAGGGCCGAGGTCGCCTCGTCGGAGAGCAGCACCTTGGGGTCGCCGGCGAGTGCGCGGGCGATGCCGACGCGCTGCTTCTGGCCGCCGGACAGCTGGCCGGGGTAGGCCTTGGCCTTGTCGGCGAGGCCGACCAGGTCGAGGAGTTCGAGCGCCTTGCGGGAGCGTTCGCGGCCGGTGACGCCGAGGATCTCCAGCGGGAGTTCCACGTTGCCCTGGACGGTGCGGGAGGCCAGCAGGTTGAAGTGCTGGAAGACCATGCCGATGCGACTGCGTGCCTCGCGCAGTTCCTTGCCGGCGCGGCGGCCGCGGCCCGCGAGAGCGGTGAGGTCCTGGCCGGCCACGGTCACGGTGCCGGAGGTGGGGCGCTCCAGCAGGTTGACGCAGCGGATGAGGGAGGACTTGCCGGCGCCGCTCTGCCCGATGACGCCGTACACCTCGCCCTCGCGGACGTGCAGGTCGACGCCGTCCAGGGCGGTGACCTCACGGTCGCGCGACTGGTAGACCTTCGTGAGGCCCGTAGTGGTGATCACAGGGTTTCCGTCACTGTCGAGTGCGCGGCGCGGTGTCCGCCGGGCACGGGGCATTCGTCCGGTGCGACTGTCCGGACGTTTCGATCGGACGTTCCGAGCGGGGTTCCGGCACGGCCGGGCACGGCGGTGGCCGCGGGGCAGCGTGCTGGGGGCGCGTTCCGCTGGGTGCGGACGGCTCGGGCTCGGGCTCGCTTCGGGGCGCGAGGCTCAGGCGTGGGCCCTCAGAAGGCGCGCATTCGACACATACAACGAGCACCGGGCGTCGTGATCGCCTCGGTCGCAAGGATGCGGCTGCTCGTCGTGGTCATGTGCCAAGTAAAACAGACGTCAGGTTTCCGTCGAACCGACTGTCCGAATAGCGGACGGCCGTGGATGGTGTGTCGGCCGGGGCCGAACGGCCGGGGAGATCTCCGGCCATATGGCTGTGACCTGCGCCGATGCAAGGGGTTCACCCTCCGCGGCCGTACCCTTCACCGGCCGGGAGCACATAGGCGTGTGGCCAAGACCACGGTCGCCCGCCCGTCCGCGCGGCCCGGTCACGGGCACTCGTTCCCGCCGGCGGCGACGGGCGGGCGTGGGGGCGCACGCAACGGTCCTCGCCGCCCGTAATACCCTCGGCTCATGCTTGACGCCCTGACGATCGCGGTCGGCGTGGCCGCCCTCGCCCTCGCCGCCTGGTGCGGATTCGCCGCCTACCGGGACCAGCCGACCAAGGACTGGCACTTCATCGGAATGGCCGTGGTCTCGACTCTGGCGCTGGCCCAGCTGGTGGTGGGGATCGTGCAGCTGGCCCGCGGCGAACGGCCGGAACAGGGCATGACCATTTTCATCGCGTATCTGATCGGGGCCTTCCTCGCCGTACCGGCGGCGGGCTTCCTGTCGCTGAGCGAGCGGACCCGGTGGGGTTCGGTGACGGTGGCGGCGGGCGCGGTCGTACTGGCCGTTCTCGAAGTACGGCTCTACGACATCTGGGGAAACTGACCGTGACCGACACCGATCGCACCCCCGCAGCGGCCGCCGGCGAGAAACAGCCCTTCGATCTGGGCACCGGGCCTGGACGGGTACTGGTCTGGTTCTACGGCGTGTTCACCGTGGCGGCGGCTTCCCGTGCGATCGTCCAGATGATCCTGGACTTCGGGAAGGCCCCCCTGTCCTACGTGCTGTCGGCCGCCGCGGCGGCCGTCTACGGCTTCATCACCTACTCGCTGGTGCGCGGCGGCGAGAAGGCGCGCCGGACGGCACTGGTGTGCTGCGCCGCCGAGCTCGTCGGCGTACTGATCGTGGGTACGTGGACGCTGGTCGAGCCGTCCGCGTTCTCCGACGCCACGGTCTGGTCGTACTTCGGCCGGGACTACCTGTTCATCCCGGTGATCCTTCCGGTCACCGGGATGATGTGGCTGCGCCGCGCGCGTCCGTCCTAGGCGCTCGTCACGTAGGCGGGCGCCGAGGCCTCCTTCTCCAGGAGGATCATCCGGACCCCGTCCTGACCGGTGGCGTTGCCGACGAGGGCGTAGCCCGCACGCCGGTAGAGCCGCAGATTTCCTTCGCTCCGGTGTCCGGTGTGCAGCCGGAAGCGGGTGGCCGACCGCTGGTCGGCGAGTCCGGCCTCCGCCGCGCCCAGCAGGCGGGCGCCGAGGCCGTGTCCCTGCAGCCGGGGGTGGACACAGAGTTTCCCGATCTGCCCTGTTCCGTCCTGGTCCGCCGACCCGCGTACCGAACCGACGACTTCCTCGCCGAGCCGCGCCACGAACACCAGGTTCGTGGCGATCTCCGCGCGTACCGAGTCGAGGGTCTGGACAAGCGGGTCGATCCGGTAGTTCCCGTACAGTTCCGCCTCGCTCTGAAAACAGAGGTACTGGAGTTTCAAGATCTGTTCGGCGTCCTGCGCCTTCGCCGCCGAGATGATCACGCTCATGCCCATCTGCGCATGCCTCTCGCTCACCTGATCCGCCGGTTGTCTACCGCTCCTTTCCCCGCAGTTCAGGAGCTACAACCTCCGCCGCCAGCATTCTGCGCAGACATCCAAGGCATCGGGAACGGATCGGACCCAAACTGCCCTGTGACATACCCAACTCCCCTGCGATCTCTCGGTAGGTGGGATCGCCCGGGGCGAGCAGCGCGCGCAGTAAGCGGGTGCAGCGGCCGGGGAGCCGGTCCACCGCGGCGCGCAGCAACCGGCGTTGGTCCGCGCCGAGGGCTGCTCGTTCCGGGCAGCCGGTGAGGTCGGCGGCCCTCTCGTCACGGTAGGGGCGCTCGCGCCGGGCGGTGCGGCGGGCCCGGCGGGCCTCCGCTCTGACGGTGTCCCGCACCCACCGGGCGGGGTCCGCGGGCAAGCCCTGGTCCGCCAGCCGTTCCAGCAGCCGCAGCCAGACGGTCTGTTCGAGATCGGCGGGGTCGACGGCCGCGCCGGTGGCGGATGCGGCGGCCTCCGCCCTCGCCTCGGCTCCGACCAGTGGGTAAAGCGAGCGGACGACGGCCGCGGCGCCCGGGGCGGGCACGGCCCGGGGAAGATCGATGGGAGTCACGCCCCCACCCGACCCGGTATACCGGCCGCCGGTCGCCGAACCTGCCGGGACCACCCGACCGGGGCACGCCCCGGCCGGGTGCTGACGCCGCTACTTGCCGGCGAAGTCCGCCGCCGCGAGCAGCGCAGTGTCCGGGTTGTCGGAGAAGATCCCGTCGATTCCCGTGGCGAAGTACGCCGCGAAGGCACCGAAGGCGTCTCCGTACGCGTTGGGGTCCGTGCCCCGGCGGAAGTCGGCGGGCAGGAAGGTGTTCTCGTTGCGCATCGTGTACGGGTGCAGGATCAGGCCCTGCGCGTGCGCGTCCCGCACCAGGGTGGTGGGCGTGGTGAGCCGGCCCGCACCGTCCTTGGGGATGACCAGGTCCAGGGTGGGGCCGATGCCCTGCGCGAAGGACGCCATCCACTTCAGGCCGGCGGGCTTCACCAGGTCGTCGGTGGTGCGGGGGTCGCCGGACACCACGAAGTCCCAGGGCTTGGAACCGGCGCCGGAGAGCAGCACGACGCGCGGGGCGGCGACGAGCTTCGCCAGCCGCTGCATGCTGCCGGGTTCGAAGGACTGGAGGATCAGCGGGGACTGCGCGCGGTGCCGGTTGTAGCGGCGCAGCAGCTTGGCGAGCGGCTCCTCCAGGCCGAGGCCCAGGCCGCGGAAGTAGGTGGGGTGCTTGGTCTCGACGTACAGCCAGACGGGCTTTCCGCGGCGTCGGCCCTCACGGTCGGCCCAGCGCAGGACCTCCTCGAAGGTGGGGATCTCCCAGCGGCCGTCGTACAGCGTGTTCTTCTGGCGGTTGCCGGGGATGCGCTCCTTGGCCCGCAGCGTCTTCAGCTCGGCCAGCGTGAAGTCCTCGGTGAACCAGCCGGTCAGGGCGGCGCCGTCGACCGTCTTCGTCGTCCGGCGGCTCGCGAACTCGGGGTGGGCGGAGACGTCGGTGGTGGCGGTGATGTCGTTCTCGTGGCGGCACACGAGATGGCCGTCCCTGGTCGGGACCAGGTCCTGCTCGATGAGGTGCGCGCCCATGTCGAGGGCCAGCTGGTAGGAGCCCAGCGTGTGCTCGGGGCGGTAGCCGCTGGTGCCGCGGTGGCCGATGACGGTCGGCACCGGCAGGTCGAGGCGGTGGCCGTGTCCGGCGGACGCGCCCGCGGGCTTTCCGGCCGCCTGCGCCGTACCGGTGGCGCCGAGGGCGGCGGAGCCGAGTACCGCGGCCCCCACGCCCATGACGGTCCGTCGTCCGGGACTGGCCTGCGCACGCTCTGTCATGAATGCTCCTCGCATGTGATGTCCGGCACCTGTCCGGGCGAGGACCGAGCGTAGGCAGCGGTGCGGTCCGGACGGCGCCATCCGGACGAACATGGCGCAAACACACGTCAACACTGCGTATCCACTGAGTGAACCCGATGTGCGATCAGCGAGTACCCGCGAGTATCGTCCTCACCTGCATGGACCCTCACAATCCGTCGCCTCGGCCGGCCCGGCCACTACACCGGAGGAACCGTTGTCCCGACTCGCACTCATCAAGGCAGTGCTCGGACCGATCCTGCGTCTGATGTTCCGTCCGCGGATTGAAGGCATCGAGAACATTCCGGGGTCCGGGCCGGTGATCCTGGCGGGCAACCACCTGACCTTCATCGACTCGATGATCATGCCGATCTGCTGCGACCGGCCGGTGTTCTTCATCGGCAAGGACGAGTACGTCACGGGCAAGGGCATCAAGGGCCGGCTGATGGCCTGGTTCTTCACCGGCTGCGGCATGATCCCGGTGGACCGGGACGGCGGCCGCGGCGGTGTCGCGGCACTGATGACGGGCCGCCGGGTGCTGGAGGAGGGCCGGGCCTTCGCGATCTACCCGGAGGGCACCCGCTCCCCCGACGGCCGCCTCTACCGGGGCCGCACGGGCATCGCGCGTCTGACGCTGATGACGGGTGCACCGGTGGTGCCGTTCGCGATGATCGGTACGGACAAGCTGCAGCCGGGCGGCGCCGGCCTGCCGCGGCCGGGCAAGGTCACGGTCCGCTTCGGTGAGGCGATGGAGTTCTCGCGCTACGAGGGCATGGACCGTGACCGCTATGTGCTGCGGGCGGTGACGGACTCGGTGATGGCCGAGGTGATGCGGCTGTCCGGTCAGGAGTACGTCGACATGTACGCGACAAAGGCCAAGGCCGCCTGAGCCGGAGCGCGACGGCACGGCACGGAACATACGGAAGGGCCCGTACCCCGGTTGGCGGTACGGGCCCTTCCGTATGTTCGTTCCCCCGCGAACGGCCTGGTCCGGATATTCGCTCCGCCCTCGAACGGCCTGCTCGGCACAGCCCTTAGTCGTGCACGATGCCTTCCTCCAGCTCCTGGCCGCGCAGCAGGAACCAGGCGGCGACCGCCGTCGCCATCAGGACGACGGCGCCGATGGCCGAAGCAGCCCCCAAGCCGTCGACGAAAGCTTCCTGGGCGGCGGAGACCAAGATCGTCGCCTGCTGCTCGGGCAGCACCGCGGAGGCCTCGACCGCGCCGCCCAGTGACTCATGGGCGGCCGCCGCGACGTCGGGCGGGGTTCCGGGCGGCGCGTTGAATCCCTGGTAGACCCCGGTGACGATGGAGCCGAGCAGGGCGATGCCAAGGGCTGCGCCGAGCTCGTACGCCGTTTCGGAGACCGCGGAGGCGGAGCCGGCGTGCTCCTTCGGGACGCTGGAGAGGATCACGTCGGAGGTGACCGTGAACGCGAAGCCCGCGCCCACCCCGACGACCAGCAGGAGCGCACCGATCAGCGGATAGGCGGTGTCCTTGTGGACGGCGGAGACCGCGGCCAGTGACAGGCCGATCCCGGCGAGGCCTCCGGTCACCACGACGCGTACGGAGAAGCGGCGGGCGGTGGTCCCGGCCAGCAGACCCGCCGTGACCGCGCCGACCGCCGCGGGAAGTTCGGCGAGCCCGGCCTCCAGCGGTCCGCGCCCCTGGACCAGTTGCAGGAACTGGGAGAGGAAGAAGACCAGGCCGGAGAGGCCGAGGATGGTCAGCAGGTCGGCGAGCACCGCGCCGGAGAATCCCCGGTGGTGGAAGAGCCGCATGTCGAGCAGCGGGGCCGGGAGCCGGAACTGCCGGCGTACGAACCAGACGAGCGCCGCCAGACCGCCGAGGCCCGAGAGCGCGACCTCCCAGCTCCCGCCGTGCGCGGCGAGTTCCTTGATGGCGTAGACGACCCCGATCATGCCGACCAGGGAGAGCACCACGCTCACCAGGTCCCACGGTCCGGGCGCCGGGTTCTTCGACTCGGGGATCATCTTGATCCCGACCACGACGAGGACCGCCATGACGGGCACGTTGATCAGGAAGACCGAGCCCCACCAGAAGTGCTCCAGGAGGAATCCGCCGACGACGGGCCCGACCGCCGCACCGGCCGAGGCCATCGCTCCCCAGATGCCGATGGCGAGACTCCGCTCGCGGGCGTCATGGAAGAGGTTGCGGATCAGGGCGAGGGTGGACGGCATCAGAGTGGCGCCCGCCACGCCCAGCAGGGCTCGCGCCAGGATCATCATCTCGGGCGTGTGCGCGTATGCGTTGAGCACCGAGACCGCGCCGAAGGCGGTGGCACCGCACAGCAGCAGCTTCTTGCGGCCGATGCGGTCACCGAGGCTGCCCATCGAGACCAGGAGCCCTGCGATGACGAAGGAGTAGACGTCGCCGATCCAGAGCAGCTGGGTGCCGGTCGGTTCGAGGTCCTCGCTGAGGAACGGGGTCGCGAGGCCCAGCACGGTGGCGTCGATGGCCACCAGCAGCACGGCGAGCACGAGCACGGCCAGCGCGATCCACCGCCCGGGGCGGTACAGGTCGGGCGAGGGCTCCGGTCGCAGTTCCATGCTGCTCATGGCTCCACGCTCCGGCGTGCGCCGCCGAGCAGCAACTCGACGATCATGTACGCGAAGTCCTGTCCGGCCACCCGGCCCGTCTGAACGGCCCACGCGGCGCTGCCGATGAGCCCGTAGAGCGCCTCGGTCAGCCAGGCCGGAGTCAGGTCGATGCGGATCTCGCCGCGCTCCTGGCCCCGCCGGAAGAACGCGGCGACCCGGGCGTCGAGCCGGTCCCAGCCGTCGTTCTGCTCGTCGCCCTCGAAGAGTTGGTTCTCGGTCACGAGGAAGGAGAGCAGTCCGGCACTCGGCTCGATCGCGGCGACGAACCGGCGCAGCGCCTCCTGAGACGTGCCCTCGTCCAGCTTCGCGGCGTCGAGGGCTGCACCGAACTCCTGGATCCCCAGCCCCTCCAACGCCCTGACCAGCGCGTCCCGCCCGGCGAAGTGCCGGTGCAGGGTGGCGCGGCCGATACCGGCGGCTTTGGCGACCTCGTCCATGGTGGCCGTCGACTTGCGGGTCAGCAGGGCAGCGGCGCTGCGCAGGACCTGCTCACGATCAAGAGTCATGAGACGACACTAACCCATTTGAGACGCTCATGTCTCACCGAAAATGGGGTCGCGCCGTCCGCCGGGGCCGGAGGACCATGTCCGCATGAAGCCGCTGCTGCTGATCGACATCGACGGTCCGCTCAATCCGTACGCAGCGCTCTCCCGCCGCCGCGTGCCGGAGGGATACACCAGGCACCGCATGCGCCCGACAGGGTGGACCAGCGGACCGGCGCTGCCCGTTCTGCTCAACCCGGCGCACGGCGGGGAGCTGCTCGCGCTCGCCGGCCGCTACGAGCTGATCTGGGCGACCACCTGGAAGGACGAGGCGAACGAGTGGATCGGGCCGCGTCTGGGGCTGCCCGCCCTGCCGTACATCGACTGGCCGGAGATGCACGGCGCCGCACCGGACGGGACGTACTGGAAGACGCGGTACGTCGTGGAGTACGCGGCCGGTCGGCCATACGCGTGGGTCGACGACGAGATCACCGACCGGGACCTGGCCTGGGTCGCGGAGCACGGGGCGGGCGGCGAGAGCCTGCTGCTGCCGATAGATCCGCGGGTCGGCCTGGACCGGGCCGACTTCGACGCGCTGGCGGCGTGGGCGGACGGCCGGGGAACGGCCGGCTGACCGTTCCCCGGCCCGCCCCGCTCAGTCGCCGAGGAGGAGCAGGTCGAGCCCGGGCAACTGCGCGGGATCGTTGATCACGAACAGCTCGACGACCTTTCCGCGCTCGATCGTGAACCGCATGACCGAGAACCGCTGCCCGTCGACCTCCGAGACGACGGCCGGTGCGCCGTCGAGCAGTGCGAACCGCGCCGACCGGCCGAACGGGGCGAACATGATGGCCTGCCGGGCCACGTGCGCGGCCCCACGCACGAGCGAGGGGGCTCCGGCCGCACCTTCGGACCGGGCCACGACATCCGGGTCGAGCACGGCGACGAGCGCGTCGAAGTCGCCGCCGCGGGCGGCGGCGAGGAAGGCGTCGACGACCTCCCGCCGGCGGGCCGCGTCGGGATCGGGCACCGGGTCGGCGCCCTGCACCCGGCGGCGGGCCCGGCTGGCGAGCTGCCGGGCGGCGGCCGGGGTGCGGTCCACGATCCGGGCGATCTCGTCGAAGGGCACCGCGAACATGTCGTGGAGCACGAAGGCCAGCCGCTCGGCCGGGTCCAGGGTTTCGAGCACGACGAGCAGCGCGAGGCCCACCGAGTCGGCCATCAGCGCCTGCTGCTCAGGGTCGGCGCCGGGCTGCGGGCCCAGGGTCCGGCCGGGTACGTCGGCCTCCGGCGCGCCGGTCTCCAGGGGTTCCTCGCGGCGGGAGCGGCGCGAGCGCAGGATGTCCAGGCAGACCCGGCCGACCACGGTGGTCAGCCAGCCGCCCAGGTTGTCGATCGCCGTGCTGTCTGAGCGGCCGAGGCGGATCCACGCCTCCTGGACCGCGTCCTCCGCCTCACTGTCGGAGCCGAGCATCCTGTACGCCACGGCCTTGAGGCGTTCCCGGTTCTCCTCGAAGCGTGCCGCCAGGAAATCGTGTCCGTCCACAGCCGTCCTCCCACGTCGTGTGCCGTCACCGCACTGACGTACCGGATCCGTCCGATGTGACAGGAGTGGATCCGTCCAATGCGACGGGAGTGGATCCGTCCGAGGTGACAGGCGCGCGGGAAGGGTTCAGCTCCACGGGAGGGACGCGCGGTGACGCCAGTACGCCTCCGGCTCCTCCACCAGCGCGTCCAGCCCCGCCCTGCGCTCCTCGTCGAGGTCGAGGACGGCCGCGTGGAGGTTGCCGGCGAGCTGTTCCACGGTCGCCGCGCCGGAGAGCACGACACCGGCCCACGGCTGGTGCAGCACGAGCGCCAGGGCGACCGCGTCGCTGCCCAGCCCTTCCTCGGCGGCGATCTCCCGCATCACGGCGGGGGCCTCCGTACCTGCGAGCCTGCCGTTGGCCATGGCTTCCTTGACGATGACGGTGAGCCCGGCGGCATGGGCCTCGGCCAGCGCCGGTCCGGCCGAGGTCTCCAGGGCGTTGTAGGTGGCCTGGACCGTACGGAAGAGGGGTTCGCCGTCCACCGTGACGGTGAGGGCGGCCCGGATCGCGTCGGCCTGGGCCGGTCCACTGGTGGAGAGGCCGACGCTGACGCCTTCGGCGGCGAGCGCGGCGAGCCGGGTGTGCAGTTCCTTGTCGGTGAGCGCCGGGCTGTCGGGGGTCACCGAGTGGATCTGGTAGAGGTCGAGCCGGTCACCGAGCAGGGCAGCGGTCTCGGCGCGCTGACGGTCGAACGTCGCGAGGGTGTGGTCCTTGACCTCGTGCGCCTCGGCGTCGACGCTCCAGTCGGCGGTGTAGGTGTAGCCCCACTTGCTCCCGACGACGACGTCGCGGACGTCGGGCCGGGCGGCCAGCCAGTCACCGAGGAACTCCTCGGAGCGGCCGTAGGAGCGGGCGGCGTCGAAGTACCGGACGCCCTGCGCGTAGGCCGCGTCGAGCAGTTCGTGCGTACGGGCGCGCAGCGCCTCGACGCTGCGCTCGTCCGGCAGGTCGCGGTCGCGGTGCAGATTGATGTAGCCGGGCCTGCCGACCGCTGCCAGGCCGAGCCCGATGTGGGCGGTCGGGGTGGTCGCTGTGGTCAGTCGGGCGAACGGCATCGCGGGCTCCTCGTCGTCGGCAGGAATCGACTACCCCCAACGTAGCCCGCGATGCCCTTGGGACTACTTGCGGGCCGCCGCCCAGGCGTGCTGCGTCGCCAGGTCCGCCTTGACCTCGGTCAGCTGGACCGCGACCGCCGAGGGGGCCGTGCCGCCGCGACCGTCGCGGGAGGCGAGCGCGCCGGCCACGTTGAGGACCGTGCGGACCTCGGGGGTGAGGTGCTCGGAGATCTTCGCGAACTGCTCGTCGGTGAGTTCGTCGAGCTCGATGCCGTGGCTCTCGCACTCCTTGACGCACTCGCCGGCGACCTCGTGGGCGACGCGGAACGGCACGCCCTTCTTGACCAGCCACTCGGCGATGTCGGTGGCGAGCGAGAACCCGGCCGGGGCCAGCTCCTCCATGCGCGCGCGGTTGACGGTGAGGGTGGCCATCATGCCGGTGAAGGCGGGGAGCAGGACCTCCAGCTGGTCGCAGGAGTCGAAGACCGGCTCCTTGTCCTCCTGGAGGTCACGGTTGTACGCGAGCGGCAGGGCCTTGAGCGTGGCCATGAGGCCGGTCAGGTTGCCGATGAGCCGTCCGGACTTGCCCCGGGCCAGTTCGGCGATGTCCGGGTTCTTCTTCTGCGGCATGATCGAGGAGCCGGTGGAGAAGGCGTCGTGGAGGGTGACGAAGGAGAACTCCTTCGTGTTCCAGATGATGATCTCCTCGGCGATCCGGGAGAGGTTGACGCCGATCATCGCGGTGATGAACGCGAACTCGGCGACGAAGTCCCGCGAGGCCGTGCCGTCGATGGAGTTGCCCACCGAGCCGCGCTCGAAGCCGAGATCGGCGGCGACCGCCTCCGGGTCGAGCCCGAGCGAGGAGCCGGCGAGCGCGCCGGAGCCGTACGGGGAGACGGCGGTCCGCTCGTCCCACTGCCGCAGCCGCTCGGCGTCCCGGGACAGGGACTGCACATGGGCCAGGACGTGGTGGGCGAAGAGCACCGGCTGGGCGTGCTGGAGGTGCGTACGGCCCGGCATGGCCACGTCCGGGTGGGCCTCGGCGAGGCCGACGAGGGCGTCCTGGAGCTCGGCGATCAGGCCGCCGATGATGCGGGCGTGGTCACGCAGGTACATCCGGAAGAGCGTGGCGATCTGGTCGTTGCGGGACCGGCCGGCCCGCAGCTTGCCGCCGAGGTCGGGGCCGAGCCGCTCCAGCAGCCCGCGCTCCAGGGCGGTGTGGACGTCCTCGTCGGCGATCGTGCCGATGAACGAGCCGTCCGCGACATCGGTTTCCAGCTGGTCGAGCCCCGCGGTCATCCGCTTCAGCTCGTCCTCGGTGAGCAGGCCCGCCTTGTTGAGGACGCGCGCGTGGGCGCGGGAGCCGGCGATGTCGTACGGCGCGAGCCGCCAGTCGAAGTGGACGGACGCGGACAGCCTGGCCAGCGCCTCGGCCGGACCGTCCGCGAAGCGGGCGCCCCACAGACGTACGTCGCCGTTGCCGTTGCCGTTGCTCACTGCGTGCTCCTAGGAAGAACCAGGGGGTTGGATGTGCGACCGCTTCCCCGTGCGAGTGCAGCACACTCGGTCACGGATGCCTGCTCACGGCGCGATCCACGGTGCAGCCACTGCCGCAATCACTAACAAGCATAACTATGCGGTCCTCTGTATGTTTTGTCAAAGCTGCGAAGGGGCGCACCGCACGCAGCCGTGGTGCCGCTGCCGGCCGGGCGCGGGCCGGCTCTGTCCGGAGCGGCCGTCCCAGCGGCTGAAATCCCCCGCCACCACGGGCGTCGGAGCGGATAATCCGCCTCATGGGAAAGACGTATGAACGCATGGACGGAAGGCTGCGCACCTTCATCGAGGCGCAGCCCATCTTCTTCACCGCCACCTCCCCGCTGGACGCCAAGGGCACGGTCAACCTCTCCCCCAAGGGCGTCAGCGGTTCGTTCGCCGTCCTCGACGAACAGACCGTGGCCTACCTCGACTTCGCCGGGAGCAACGCCGAGACGGTCGCCCATCTCCGCGAGAACGGGCGGATCACCCTGATGTGGTGCGCTTTCCAGGGGCCGCCGAACATCGTGCGGGTCCACGGCCGCGGTGAGCCGGTCTTCCGCGACGACCCCCGTTTCCCGGAACTGCTCGGACGGTTCGACGGGGTCGACCCCTCCCGGCACGGACTGCGGGCGATCATCGTGGTGACGGCCGAACTGATCCGGGACACCTGCGGATACGGCGTCCCCTTCATGTCGTACGACGAGGACCGTTCGCTGCACGGGCAGCGCTTCGCACGGGAGGACGACGCCTCTCTCAGCGCCTATTTCGAGAAGAAGGAACACATCGCCACCAGCATGGACGGGCTGCCGGGGCTGCCGCTCCCGCTGCCGGTCATGCCGCCCTCGCCGTGACGCCGCTGCCCCTGAGGGCTGTCCCGGCCGCCCAGGAACTGCGGGACAGCCCTCAACGGGTGAGGACGTGAGCGACTGGGCCGTACGGAGCAGGTCCGCAGGCGGCCCGGGGGCGGCCGGTCTACGGTCCGGCACGTCAACGGGCGTGGTGCGACCGCCGGCTGCGTCTCCGTGCCGGCGGCCGCGATGGACCGGCTCCTGGCCTGGGCCGATCCGGCCCGCCGTCCGCATATCGCGATCGGGACCCGCTCGGGTCCGACCGCGATCACTCGCTACTGACCGCTCGTCAACGGTCGTTCTGCGCGAGCCGCAGAAGGTGGTCGGCGAGCGCCTGCCCGCCCGCCGGGTCGCGGCTGATCAGCATGAGCGTGTCGTCTCCGGCGATGGTGCCGAGGATGTCGTGCAGCTCCGCCTGGTCGATCGCCGAGGCGAGGAACTGGGCGGCGCCCGGGGGCGTACGCAGGACGACGAGGTTGGCCGAGGCCTCCGCCGAGATCAGCAGTTCGGCGGAGAGGCGGCGCATCCGCTCCTCCTTGGCGGAGCCGCCCAGCGGTGCGTGCGGGGTACGGAATCCGCCCTCGCTCGGCACCGCGTAGATCAGCTCGCCGCCCGTGTTGCGGATCTTCACCGCACCCAGTTCGTCCAGATCCCGGGAGAGCGTCGCCTGGGTGACACTCAGCCCGTCGTCCGCGAGGAGCTTGGCCAGCTGACTCTGCGACCGCACGGGCTGCCGGTTCAGGATGTCCACGATCCGGCGGTGGCGTGCGGTGCGGGTCTGCGGCACGGACGGCCCGCCGTGCTCGGATTCCTGCGCCTCGGTCATCGTCGTCGCCTCATTCTCCGGTGTGTCCCTCTCCGGATCGTCCGTCCCCGTAAGCCGCGTCGAGAGCGCCGGGCAGTGCCTGGAGGAACGCGTCCACTTCCGCCTCACCGATGATCAGCGGCGGCATCAGCCGTACGACATCGGGGGCGGGTGCGTTCACCAGGAGTCCGGCGCCCTGAGCCGCCTGCTGCACCTGAGGTGCGAGGGGCTCGGTGAGCACGATACCCAGCAGCAGGCCGGAGCCGCGGACGTGGGAGACCAGGGGATGCCCCAGACCCTCCACACCGCTGCGGATCCGCTCGCCGAGCCGCTTCACGTTGTCCAGCGCACCGTCGGCGGCCAGGGTGTCCAGAACCGCGAGACCGGCGGCGCAGGCCACCGGGTTGCCGCCGAACGTCGTACCGTGCTGGCCGGGCGCGAGCAGGTCGGCCGCCTCGCCGAACGCCACCGTGGCACCGATCGGCAGCCCGCCGCCGAGCCCCTTGGCGAGGGTGACCAGATCGGGCTCCACGCCCTGGTGGGCCTGGTACTCGAACCATGTGCCGCACCGGCCGATCCCGGTCTGCACCTCGTCGAGGACGAGCAGGGTGCCGGTGGCCCGGGTGATCTCCCGGGCCGCCTCCAGATAGCCCTTGGGCGGCACGACCACACCGTTCTCGCCCTGGATCGGCTCGATGATCAGCAGCGCGGTGTCGGTGGTCACCGCGGCCCGCAGCGCCTTGACGTCCCCGTACGGGACGTGTGTGACGTCACCGGGCAGCGGGACGAAGGGCTCGCGCTTCTTGGGCTGGCCGGTGAGCGCGAGGGCCCCCATCGTGCGGCCGTGGAAGCCGCCGTCGGTGGCGACCATGTGGGTGCGGCCGGTCAGTCGGCCGATCTTGAACGCGGCTTCGTTGGCCTCTGCGCCCGAGTTACAGAAGTAGACCCTGCCGGTCCGGCCGAAGAGCTGGAGCAGCCGTTCGGCGAGGGCGACGGGCGGCTCGGCGATGAAGAGGTTGGAGACGTGACCGAGGGAGGCGATCTGGGTGGAGACCGCCTCGACGACCGCGGGGTGGGCGTGGCCCAGCGCGTTCACCGCGATACCGCCGACGAAGTCGAGGTACTCGGTGCCGTCGGCGTCCCACACGTGGGCGCCTTCGCCGCGCACGAGGGACAGCTTCGGGGTGCCGTAGTTGTCCATCAGAGCGGACTTCCAGCGCTGCGAGAGCTCGGCGTTGGTCATGCTTCCCCCTGTGCGTCGGGCACGACCATCGTGCCGATTCCCTCGTCGGTGAAGATCTCCAGCAGGATCGAGTGCTGGACCCGGCCGTCGATGACGCGGGCTGTCTCCACGCCGTTGCGCACGGCGTGCAGGCAGCCCTGCATCTTGGGCACCATGCCGCTGGAGAGTTCCGGCAGCAGCTTCTCCAGTTCGGTGGCGGTGAGGCGGCTGATCACGTCGTCGCTGTTGGGCCAGTCCTCGTAGAGGCCCTCGACGTCGGTGAGGACCATCAGCGTCTCGGCGTTCAGCGCGGCGGCGAGTGCGGCGGCCGCGGTGTCGGCGTTGACGTTGTAGACGTGGTTGTCCTCCGCCGAGCGGGCGATGGAGGAGATGACGGGGATGCGGCCGTCGTCGAGCAGCGCCTGGATGGCCCCGGTGTCGATCGCGGTGATCTCGCCGACCCGGCCGATGTCGACGGCCTCGCCGTCGATCACCGGGCGGTGCTGGATCGCGGTGATGGTGTGGGCGTCCTCGCCGGTCATGCCGACGGCGAGCGGCCCGTGCTGGTTGAGCAGTCCGACGAGCTCGCGCTGGACCTGTCCGGCGAGCACCATCCGTACGACGTCCATCGCCTCGGGCGTGGTGACGCGCAGCCCGGCCTTGAACTCGCTGACCAGGCCCTGCTTGTCGAGCTGGGCGCTGATCTGCGGGCCGCCGCCGTGCACGACGACGGGCTTGAGGCCGGCGTGCCGCAGGAAGACGACGTCCTGGGCGAAGGCCGCCTTCAGCTCCTCGTCGATCATCGCGTTGCCGCCGAACTTGATGACGACGGTCTTGCCGTTGTGCCGGGTCAGCCAGGGCAGTGCCTCGATGAGGATCTGCGCCTTCGGGAGTGCGGTGTGCTTCCGCGCGGCGCTCATGAGCTGTACGCGCTGTTCTCGTGGACGTAGTCCGCGGTGAGGTCGTTGGCCCAGATGACGGCTGACTCGGTGCCTGCGGCGAGGTCGGCGGTGATCTTGACCTCGCGGTAGCGCATGTCGACGAGATCGCGGTCCTCACCGACCCCGCCGTTCTTGCAGACCCAGACGCCGTTGATGGCGACGTTCAGATCGTCCGGCTCGAAGGCCGCCTTCGTGGTGCCGATGGCGGACAGCACCCGGCCCCAGTTGGGGTCCTCACCGTGGATGGCGCACTTGAGGAGGTTGTTACGGGCGATGGAGCGGCCCACCTCGACGGCGTCGTCCTCGGTCGCGGCGTTCACGACCTCGATCCGGATGTCCTTGGAGGCGCCCTCCGCGTCGCCGATCAGCTGCCGGGCGAGGTCGTCGCAGACGGCCCGTACGGCCTCGGCGAACTCCTTCTGTTCCGGAGTGATGCCACTCGCCCCGGAGGCCAGCAGGAGCACGGTGTCGTTGGTGGACATGCAGCCGTCGGAGTCCACCCGGTCGAACGTGGTCCGGGTGGCGTCGCGCAGCGCGGCGTCGAGTGCGGGGGTGGCGACGTCGGCGTCGGTGGTGAGGACGACGAGCATCGTGGCCAGGCCCGGGGCGAGCATGCCCGCGCCCTTGGCCATGCCGCCGACGGTCCAGCCCTCGCCGCCGGCGACGGCCGTCTTGTGGACGGTGTCGGTGGTCTTGATGGCGATGGCGGCCTTCTCGCCGCCGTGCTCGCTCAGGGCCGCCGCGGCCTTCTCGATGCCGGGCAGCAGCTTGTCCATGGGGAGCAGCAGACCGATGAGCCCGGTCGAGGCGACGGCGATCTCGCCGGCGCTGTGGCCTTCGAGGACCTCGGCCGCCTTCTCGGCGGTGGCGTGGGTGTCCTGGAAGCCCTGCGGGCCCGTACAGGCGTTGGCGCCGCCGGAGTTGAGGACGACGGCGGTGACCTCGCCTCCCTTGAGCACCTGCTCCGACCAGAGGACGGGGGCGGCCTTGACACGGTTGGAGGTGAAGACGCCCGCGGCGGCGCGACGGGGACCGTTGTTGACCACGAGGGCCAGGTCCGGCTTACCGCTGTCCTTGATCCCCGCGGCGATGCCCGCCGCGGAGAATCCCTGTGCTGCCGTGACGCTCACGGTGCCACTCCGATCGTGGAAAGTCCGGTGTCCTCGGGAAGTCCGAGGGCGATGTTCATGCTCTGCAGGGCACCGCCCGCGGTGCCCTTGGCAAGGTTGTCGATGGCGCTGATCACGATGATCCGGCCGGCCGCCTCGTCGTACGCGACCTGGATCTGCACGGCGTTGGAGCCGTATACGGCGGCGGTCGCGGGCCACTGCCCCTCGGGGAGCAGATCGACGAACGGCTCGTCGGCGTAGGCCTTCTCGTACGCGGCACGCAGCGACTCGGCGCTCACGCCGGGCTTCGCCTTCGCGCTGCACGTGGCGAGGATGCCGCGGGGCATCGGTGCGAGGGTCGGGGTGAAGGACACGGTGACCGGTTCGCCGGCGGCGGCGCTGAGGTTCTGGATCATCTCGGGCGTGTGCCGGTGGACACCGCCGACGCCGTACGGCGACATGTTGCCCATCACCTCGGAGCCGAGCAGATGCGGCTTGGCCGCCTTGCCGGCGCCGGAGGTCCCGGAGGCGGCGACGATCACGGCCTCGGGCTCGGCGAGCCGGCCCGCGTACGCCGGGAAGAGCGCGAGCGACACGGCCGTCGGGTAGCAGCCGGGCACCGCGATGCGCTTGCTCCCCACCAGCGCGGCCCGCCCGCCGGGCAGCTCGGGCAGGCCGTAGGGCCAGGTCCCGGCGTGCGGCGAGCCGTAGAACTTCTCCCAGTCCGCGGCGTCCTTGAGCCGGAAGTCGGCCCCCATGTCGACCACGAGCACCTCGTCACCGAGCTGCTCCGCGACGGCGGCGGACTGCCCGTGGGGCAGGGCGAGGAAGACCACGTCGTGCCCGGCGAGCACCTCGGCGGTGGTCGGCCGGAGCACCCGGCCGGCCAGCGGCCGCAGGTGCGGCTGCAGGGCTCCGAGCGGCTGTCCCGCGTTGGAGTTCGCCGTGAGGGCCCCGATCTCGACCTCGGGGTGGACCAGCAGAAGACGGAGGAGTTCCCCGCCGGCGTATCCGCTCGCCCCGGCCACCGCTGCACGTACCACCATCGAAATCCTCCTCGTCGATGGCATGACTATACGCATGACTGCACTTTTATGCAAAGAATGGCGATCATCCGGCGGAAGGTTGTGGGGACTCGGCGTTCCAGGCGGCCCTTCCGCGTCCTGCAACGGCCCCCTGTCGCTCCGCAGGCAGGACGGCACGCCCCCTCTCTCTGGGCCGTTCGGGCGAGGGGCCGGGAGGCGCGAGTGATCCGGAGGCGTGGCCCGCGGGGCGGGCGGGGGGGGCGGTCAGGGTTGGCGGCATGGCCAGGGTGAGCGGGGACGTGCCGACCGAGCCCGATGGGGCCGCCGAGGGGGCAAGGAGCCCGGAGCGGCTCGTGGCGTTGTCGGACGGGGTCTATGCGATCGCGATGACGCTGCTCGTGCTGGACATCACCATCCCGCCCGCGCTGGACCGGGCGGGCTTCGAGGCCGCCCTGGCCGGGGTGTGGCCGAGCCTGGGCGCGTACGCGCTCAGTTTTGCCGTGCTGGCCGGCTTCTGGCGCGACCAGCGGTCGATCCTGCACCAGGTCCGGCGGTGCGACACCCTGATGGTCCGGGTCACCCTGGCGGGACTGGATCTGGTGGCACTGCTGCCCTTCCCGACGTCGGTGCTCTCGGAATACGGGGGAAGCTACCCGGCAGCCGTAGCCGTGTACGCGGCGACCATCGCCGGGATCGGCCTGCTGCACCTTACGTTGTTCCTCCTCGCACGGTCCCGCCCGGGCGGGATGACGGTCCGGTCGAGTGACCGCACCGCCTGGGACGGGGTCATCGATCTGGCCTCCACCGTCCCGGTCGCCGCGGCGTCCGTGGTGGTGGCCTACACCGTGTCACCCCCGGCAGCCCTGTGGACCTGGCTCGCGGTGCTTCCCCTCAAGTACCTCCTCCGCCGGTTCACCTCGGCCCGCTACCGCACCTGACCTGCCGGTCCAGGCACCTCTCGGCGCACGCGGCGTGCCCCTCGGTACGCACGGGCGTCCGAGAAGGGGCGTTCTCCCTGTCCTTCCAGGACGGGCAGCCTGGTGAGTGCCGGACGTACCCGGCACTCGGGGCCCGCCGGGTACGTCCGGCCACGGCCGCTCGCGAGCACCGGTGAATTCGCCGATGCCGCCCACGCCCGGCGCCCCGACTCTGATCCGAGCAGGCATCCGCATCCCCGCATCCCCACACCCCTGTCAGGAGTGCCCCATGCGTCGTCGTTCACCACGCCGGATTCTCGGCGTTCTCGCGGCCGTCACGATCGCGTTCACCCTGTTCGGCTCGACGTCGGCCGCCGGCGCCGCCGACCGTGCGCCCGTCGCGAAGACCGCCACCGCCGCGGCCGTGACGCCGCTGTCGACCGGCACCCCGGTCGTCTTCGTCCACGGGTACACCGGCAACGCCTCCAACTGGGTCACCGCCAAGAGCGTCTTCCAGCTCAACGGCTGGTCCGGTTCCAAGCTGTTCGCCTACGAGTACAACTCGTACGGCAACAACGTCACCAACGCCCAGGGCCTCGCCACCTTCGTCAACAACGTGAAGTCGCAGACCGGCGCGAGCAAGGTCGCGATCGTCAACCACTCGATGGGCGGCCTCGTCAGCCAGTACTACCTGAAGGTCCTGGGCGGAAACACCAGCGTCAGCCACCTCGCCTCCATCGCGGGCGCCAACCACGGGACCACGTTCGCCAGTGCCTGCCTGATCTACACGACCTGCCAGCAGATGTACCCGGGCTCGTCGTTCATCTCTCGGATCTCCTCCGGTGACGAGACGCCGGGCGACACCAAGTACGCCACCTGGTACTCGGCGTGCGACGGCGTCATCCTCCCGTACACCAGCACCAGGCTGACCGGCGCGACGAACAACAACGTGCTCTGCCAGACCCACATCGGGTACCTGACGGACACGATCGTGCTGGGCCGGATCGCGCGCTTCGTCGCCTCCTGAGCCGCGGTACGGACCGGACACGTCTCGCCCCCCGCCCTCGTCGGCTCCAGGGGCGAGACGCCGGTCGTGCGCGGCCGGCCGGACTCAGAGGGCGGCGCCGAACCACCGGGGCAACCGGTCGAGCAGTTCCTGCTGGTCCTCACCGGCCCACGCCACGTGGCCGTCAGGGCGCAGCAGTACCGCGGGCACGTCCCGTTCCTCCCCGCCGCCACCCTCGCCGGCGTCGACGACGTGGTCGACCCGGTCCGCCCAGCCGCCCACCGAGAGCCGGCCCGTCCGGTCGAGGAGCAGCCCGCGCCCCTCGTGCATCAGGGAGTAGAGGCGCCGCCCGTCCCTCAGCTCCACGTCCCGCATCCGGCGGCCGAGCAGCTCGTGGCCTTCGCCGAAGTCGTACCGGACGTCGACCGCGGTGATCATCCCGGTCACGTACCGGTTGACCTCCTCGAAGCCCATCAGCTTCGTGAACAGCTCGCGCAGCGCGGTCGCACCAGGATCGGTCCCCAGCAGCGTGATCTGCGCGCGGGTGTTGGCCAGTACGGCGGCGCCCACCGGGTGCCGTTCGGCGTGGTAGCTGTCCAGCAGCCCCTCCGGGGCCCGTCCGGCGACCGTGGCAGCCAGCTTCCAGCCGAGGTTGAAGGCGTCCTGGACGCCGAGGTTGAGCCCCTGTCCACCGGTCGGCGGGTGGATGTGCGCCGCGTCCCCGACCAACAGCGCCCGGCCGACGCGATAGCGCTCGGCCTGCCGGGTGGCGTCCCCGAACCGGGACATCCAGCGCGGCGAGTGCACCCCGAAGTCGGTGCCCGCGACGGCCCGCAGCCGCTGTCTGAAGTCCTCGAGGGTCGGCGGTGTCGTACGGTCCTCGGAGACACCGTCGGCAGGCACGACGACGCGGCACACACCGTCGACCGCGGGGCCGACGCCGAACCGCAGCTGGGTCCTGCGGACTTCCGCGACGACGGCGGCGATCTTCTCCGGATCCTCGGTCACCTCCATCTCCCCCAGCAGCGTCTCGACCGTGGCGGGCTCGCCGGGGAAACCGACGCCGAGCAGCTTGCGCACCGTGCTGCGGCCGCCGTCGCACCCGACGAGGTAGCGCGAGCGCAACTGGGTGCCGTCTGCCAGCTCGACGGTCACGCCGGCATCGGCCCCGTCTTCGGACTGACTCAACCCGACCACTTCGCAGCCACGCCGGATCTCGGTCCCGAGTTCGACGGCACGCTCTTCGAGCAGCCGCTCGGTGACCGGCTGCGGGGTGGCGACGCCGTACGGGTGCGCCATGTCCAGCCGCTCCGGCCACGCCGTGGCGATGCCGCCGAAGAGACCGCCGACCTGGAACTTCTCGCTCACGGCCAGGAACCGTTCCAGCAGGCCGCGCTGGTCCATCATCTCGACGCTCCGCGCGTGCAGGCCCTGTCCGCGGGACTCTCCCGTCGGGCCGGTCAGCTTCTCCAGCACGACCACGTGCACGCCGTGCAGCCGCAACTCGGCGGCCAGCATCAATCCGGTCGGTCCGCCGCCGACCACGATCACGTCAATCATCGAAAACACCCATCCAAGTTCAAGAGATCAGACTTCGGCCTGCGCTCCGGCATGGTCCGTGCCGCCCGCCCACGTCCGCCCGCCCGTCCCACCGGCGGTTGGACCGGGCGCGCACGATCCTTGCTTCGCCATGAACGCGCGGACCGCGCGCCGTCGCCGACTCCGTTGGTTCCGGCTGCGGTCGATCATCGTGCGGCATACCCGGGGCCTTGCCGCAAGCCCCCGGGTGCGCTATATCTTGATAGTGGCAAGGAGTGGGAAACCCTCCTTGCCTTTCTTGTTCAGTGCTTTCGGCACTCTCGGCGTTCGCGTCCTTTTCGGCGCTCTCTGCCTTCTTGTCCTTCTCTGCTTTCGCTGCGCCCGCTGCCGCCTCCGTCGCATCGCGCCGAGGTACCGCGGGCCGGCGCCCCTCCCCCCTTCAGCCGGTTACCGCCAGCAGTTCCCGTGCCAGCTCCCTCGCCACGAGGTCCGGGTGGGGGGTGCCGTCGCAGAGAAGGGCCCTGACGACACGGCGCGGTGAGGAGACGATGTGCTCGACCGTGGGGCGGGCCGCAGACGGGAGCAGGCGCATCGTCGTGAGTGCACGCAGCGCGCCGAGGTGTGGTTCGTGCAGGCCGCCGCGGTGGGACAGCCCGTCCGCGATCACCGGCGCCGTGTCGTGCGTGCGGCCCGTGACCCGCCAGATCGCGGCAGCCGCGCCCGCCCGCCTCTCCCGGGCCGGCGCCCCCAACTGCTCTTCCAGCAGCGGGAGCAACGCACGTGCCGACGGGCCGATTTCGCCAGCCACCCGGACTGCCGCCGCACGTCGCGCCACCACATCCGGCATCAAGTGCACCACCCGCACCGCAGGTTCGGCGTCGCCGTCGACCCGCACCAGCGCCAGCGCTGCGGAAAGGTCACCCGCCCGGGCACGCGCCCGGAGGGCCTGTGAGACCTCCCGGCCGGCCGCCGGTCCCAGCACGGCCAGCACCCCGGCCGAAGCGGGCAGCAGCCTGACCAGGTCGTCCACGCAGTCGGCAGCGAGCCCCGGAAAGGGGAGCAGGGCGTCGAGCCACTCGGCGCGGGGCCGGGCCGCGACCCGACGGGCCACCGGTCCGGCCGCCGCGCCAAACACCTCCACCGCCGCTGTCACGACCGTGCCGGGCGTGCCGAGAGGGGTCAGTTGCAGCGAGGCCGCCGCCTCCGGCAGTTCGTCCATCAGCCGCACGACGAGGCCGAGCGCGCCGGGCACGCGCAGCCGCACTGCGGCAAGGGTCGCCGCGACCCGGATCTCAGGGGCGTCGGACCGCAGGTGGGAGTCGAGCCACGGGGCTGCCTCCCCGCCCGGCATCGCGGCACCCGCGCGGGCCACCTGACAGAGGTCCTCGGAGTTCGTCGCCGCGGCCGCGAGCCACGGCAGGACGTCCCTCTCCCGGTCTCGCCAGGTCTCGGTGAGCTCCAGGGCCATCGGCAGTCCCCGTTCGACGGCACGCAGGGCCGCTTCCGGGTCGTCCATCAGCCGTTGCCTGAGCGGGACGTGGGAAGCGGGCCATGGGTGGAAGATGTCCCCGTCGCCGGGCGCGGCCTCCCGGGCGTCGAGCGCCGATTCCACGAGCGTGAGCGGCAGCGGCAGCGAGGCCGTACGCAACAGGTCCGTCGCCGCGGCCCTGCGCACCGCAGGCTCCGGAGCGGAGAGCAGGCGCTGGTTGCGCGCCCTGCTGACGTCCGGCGCGACGTCCAGCAGGCCCAGCGCGGTGACGAGGTCCGCCCGCACCTCGCCGTCTTCCTCCTTCTCCAGCCGGGCCCGCAGCAGCGGGAGCAGCGGCAGGGAGGCCTCCTCACAGGCGGCGACGATCCACACCATGGCCCGCCGTACCCCCGCGTCCTGGTCCGCCGCGAGCCCGAGAAGGGCCGGAAGGGCCGTGGCCACCGCCCGTCGCGCCTGCTGCCGTTCGGGTCCCGCCCCGTCGGCCGCGCCGTGCAGCAGCCACAACAGCGGCAGACGGTCGCCGGGTCCGTCCAGTGCGAGCAGCGCGACGAATTGCATGGCCGGCGCCGTCGCCGAGTAGACGGAGCCCTGGTGGCAGAGGGAGGTGGACAGCTCGTCCACTGCCTCCTCGCGGTCCCGGGCGTTCGTCGATCCGGCCGCCCGCAGCAGGGCGGGGACATCGTCCGCCGCTCCGTACGCGTGCTCCAGTACCGCCCACTCGACGTCGTCGATCCCCTCCAGCATGGGCGTCACCCTAAGGGTTGTCCCGGACGGCCGGCGCCGGGGCGCCGGACCACTCAGGGCCTGCCGGTGGCAACGCCCTCCCTCAGCTCCAGCCGCGTGCCGCTGAACCGTGAGCGCATCCGGCGGTCATGGGTGACCAGCACCAGTGCGCCCACGTAGCCGGCCAGCGCCGCCTCCAGTTCCTCCACGAGGGCCGGCGAGAGGTGGTTGGTCGGCTCGTCCAGCAGGAGCAGGTCCACCGGCTCGCTGACCAGCCGGGCGAGTTCGATGCGGCGCCGCCGGCCGTACGAGAGGTCCCCGACGCGCGTCCGTAGGTCGTCCGGCTCGAACAGGCCGAACGACAGCAGCAGGTCGGCGTGCTCGTCGCGGTCGCCGGGGCGGCCGTGGGCGAAGGCCCCCAGTACGGTCAGGTCCGGCGGCCACGGTGTCTCCTCCTGCCGCAGGTGCCCCACCCGCCCTGCGCATCCCACCGTGCCCGCGTCCGGCCGGAGTTCCCCGGCCAGGACCCGCAGCAGGGTGCTCTTGCCGGCGCCGTTGGGGCCGGTGACCAGCAACCGCTCGGCCGGGCCGATGCGCAGTTCCGGCACCTTCAGCCGGCCCTCGACGACCACGCCGTCCAGGGCCGCGGCCGGTGCCTCGCGGGTGCCGGCCGCCGTGGTGATGCGGGCTGTGAAGGACAGCGGGGCCGGTGGCGGAGTCACCGGGTGCGCGGTGAGCCGCTCGACCCGCTCCTTCGCGTTACGGATACGGCTCATCGCACCGTGAGCACGCCCACGCGCGCGGAACGCGCCGGCCCCGGAGCCGGGCTTCGTCAGCTTGCGCGGGATGGCGTCCAGGCGGGCGCCGTTGGACTCGGCCAGTTGGCGGCTGCGGTCGAGCTCGGCCCGCCACGCGTCGTACCGCTCCTGGCGCCGGCGGCGTTCGGTGGCCTTGGTCGTGAGGTATCCGGCGTAGCCGTCCCCGTGACGGGAGACCCTGCCGCCGTCGACCTCCAGGACCGTGGTGGTGATCCGCTCCAGGAACACCCGGTCGTGGGTGACCGCGACGACCGTCCCGCGGTGGGCCCTGAGGTGGTCCTCCAGCCAGCCGACCGCCTGGTCGTCCAGGTCGTTGGTCGGCTCGTCCAGCAACAGCAGTTCCGGACGGGACGCGAGGGTCGCGGCCAGGGCCAGCCGCGACCGCTCGCCACCGGAGAGGGTCCCCAGCGGCCGGTCGCGGGACAGCCACGGCAGACCGAGCCCGTGCAGTGCGGTGTCGACCCGGGTGTCGGCGCCGTAGCCCTCGCGCGCCTCGTACCGCTCGGTCAGGCGGGCGTAGTCGGCGAGGGCCGCCTCCAGCTCCGGCCCGGGATGTGCTCCGGCCAGCGCGGACCCGGCCCGGCGCAGCTCTGCTTCGAGGGCGCGCAGCTCCCCCAGCGCCTGGTCGACGGCTTCCTGGACCGTGGCCTGCGGGGGCAGCCCGATGGCCTGGGCGAGATACCCGGTACCGCCGGGCGCGACGACGGTCACCTCGCCCGCGTCGGGCCGTTCCTCGCCCGCGAGGAGGCGGAGCAGCGTGGACTTGCCCGCCCCGTTGTCGCCTACGACGCCGGCCTTCTCACCGGGCGCCAGGCTGAACGAGATCTGCTGGAGCACGGTGCGGTCGCCGTAACGCTTGGTGACGCCGTGCAGGGAGAGTTGTGCGGAGTGTGCTGGGTGCATGCTGAAGCCCCTGTTCCCGGCCATGCCGAAAGAACGGATTCGTGGACGAATCGGCACCACGACGGCGGAGCTGAGCTCTACACGGTCGTGGGCGGGGCGATCACAGCGTTCCCATACGGACCAAGATACGGCGGGGCGGGCCGGCCGTCACCCGCTTTTACGGGCCGCCGTGGCGGCGCCTGCGCGGAAACGACGATGGGCGGTCTCCGTCGCCCCGGCCGGATCGGCAAGGGGACGGAGACCACCCACACGGCGGTCTTCAGCGGTCGGGAGCGAACGCTAGGAAGCGTTCTTGCGCTCCGCGTTCCGCTCCTTGATGCGTACGGTTTCCTTCCGGACGTCCGCCTGCGTGGCCCGCTCCTTCTGCAGCCACTCGGGGTTGTCCTGCTTCAGCGCCTCGATCTGCTCCGTGGTGAGGGCGTCCGTGACACCTCCGCGGGCGAGGCCGGAGATGGAGATGCCCAGCTTGGACGCGACCACGGGCCGCGGGTGCGGGCCGTTGCTCCGCAGTTCCTGCAGCCACGCGGGCGGATCGGCCTGGAGGGCCGCCAGCTCGGCGCGCGAGACGACACCCTCCTGGAACTCGGTGGGGGTGGCCTCGAGGTACACACCCAGTTTCTTCGCCGCGGTCGCGGGCTTCATGGTCTGGGTGGTCTGGTGCGACGTCATGGTGTCAAGAGTATCGAGCGTGTGCGCCACCTCTGACCACGACCGGTAACCTGGCGGGGTGACAGGCTCGGAAGCATCCCCTTCATTCCGGCTCGCGTACGTCCCCGGAGTGACCCCCACCAAGTGGGTGCGGATCTGGAACGAGCGTCTGCCCGGCACCCCCCTGACTCTCGTCGCGGTGCCCGCCGCCGAGGCGACGGCCCTGCTGCGCGCCGGTGAGGCCGACGCGGGCTTCGTCCGGCTGCCGGTCGACGGGACGGACCTCAGCGCGATCCCCCTCTACACCGAGCAGACCGTCGTCGTGATCCCCAAGGACCACGTGGCGGCAGCGGTCGACGAGGTCTCCCTCGCGGAGCTGGCCGACGACATCGTGCTGCATCCGCTCGACGACACCCTCGGCTGGGAGGAACTCCCCGGCAAGCCCGCGATCGAACGCCCGGCCACGACGGAGGACGCCGTCGAGCTGGTGGCCGCCGGGGTGGGTGTCCTGGTCGTCCCGCAGTCGCTCGCCCGCCTGCACCACCGCAAGGACCTCACCTACCGTCCGCTGTCGCACGCGCCGGAATCGCGGATCGCCCTGTCCTGGCCCGAGGACAGGACCACGGATCTGGTGGAGGACTTCATCGGGATCGTCCGCGGACGGACCGTGAACAGCTCTCGGGGACGCGGTACGGCGCCTGCGGAGCAGCAGCCGAAGTCGAAGCGCGGGGACGCGGGCGGCGCGCGGCGCAAGCCCGCGGCGGGTGCGTCGGCGGGGAAGAACCCCCGGAGCGGTTCGGGCGGGGCGAAGGGCACGAAGGGCGGTGCCCGCGGGGCCAAGGGCGCGGCCGGTGCGAAGCGCGGCAAGCCCCGACGGCGTCCGTAGGCGAAGCACGTACGGGCCGGGGCGGGTCTCGGGTCTCGGCGGGTCTCGGGTCTCGGCAGGTCTCGGCGGGTCTCGGGTCTCGGCGGGTCTCGGCGGGTCTCGGGTCTCGGCGGGTCTCGGCGGGTCTCGGCGGGGTGATTGTCAGACCCTCCTGGCAGCATCGGTGATCATGACGAACACCGAACGCCCCATGCCGCCCCTGAACGCCGACGAACGCACCGGTCTGGCCGCCTGGCTCGACTTCTACCGGGCCACCGTGGCGGTGAAGTGCGAGGGTCTCACCGACGAGCAGGTCCGTGACGCATCCGTGTCGCCCTCGACGCTGACCCTGATGGGACTCGTCCAGCACCTCACGGAAGTCGAGCGGAACTGGTTCCGCCGGGTGCTGACCGGCGAGGACGTCCCGCCCGCGCACGGGGCGCCGGCCGGCCCCGAGGGCCATGACGGAGGGTTCGAGCTCTCCGGCGGTGAGACCTTCGCGGGAGCTTGTGCGCGCTGGCAGGAGGAGATCGCCGTGTCCCGGGTCAACTGCGCCGCGCGCTCGCTGGAGGACACGGCCCCCTTCATTGGCGGCGAGGTGAACCTGCGGTGGATCTACACGCACATGATCGGTGAGTACGCCCGCCACAGCGGCCACGCCGACCTGCTGCGGGAGCGGATCGACGGCACTACGGGGGTGTGACGCCGCGGCGCGCGACAGGGCCGACGGCTCCGGCCGCGTGTCCACCACATGCCCCTGGCCGGTCACCCGTGAGCGGTGTTTGGACGCGCCCGCCCGTCGGGGCCGGGCGGGCAGATGTCAGGATGGTTCCATGACGAGCAAGGTTTACTTCGACATCACCATCAACGACGAGCCCGCCGGGCGCATCGTCTTCAATCTGTTCGACGACGTCGTTCCCAAGACCGCGGAGAACTTCCGCCAGCTGGCCACCGGCGAGCAGGGCTACGGCTACAAGGGTTCGTCCTTCCACCGCGTCATCCCCGAGTTCATGCTGCAGGGCGGCGACTTCACCCGCGGTGACGGCACGGGCGGCAAGAGCATCTACGGTGCGAAGTTCGACGACGAGAACTTCAAGCTGGCGCACACCAAGCCCGGCCTCCTCTCCATGGCGAACAGCGGCCCGAACTCCAACGGCTCGCAGTTCTTCATCACGACCATCGTGACGTCCTGGCTGGACGGCAAGCACGTGGTCTTCGGCGAGGTCGCCGACCAGCAGAGCATGGACCTGGTCACGAAGATCGAGGGCCTCGGCTCGCAGGGCGGACGCACCAAGGCGAAGGTCACCATCGCCGACTCCGGGACGCTCTGACCCCGGTCCCCTCGCGGAACAACCCACCGGAACGCGCCGTTCGACGAACACCGTCGGCCGGCGCGTTCCGCCGTTCCGGGCTGTCTTCCGGGCCGTCGGTCCGGACGTCGTCGCACCCCTGATCGTGTAGCGAGCACACACGTCAACCCAAGGTTGACAGTGCGCCACTGTCAACCTACCGTTGACACATGACGAATCCCGTAGGCATGACGCAGCCCGTCCGTCTGGACGACCTCATCGCAGCCATCAAGAAGGTCCACCCCGACGCCCTCGACCAGCTTCAGGACGCCGTCATCGCGGCGGACCACCTCGGTGACGTCGCCGACCACCTGATCGGCCACTTCGTGGACCAGGCCCGGCGTTCCGGCGCCTCCTGGAGCGAGATCGGCAAGAGCATGGGCGTGACCCGGCAGGCCGCCCAGAAGCGGTTCGTCGCCAAGGACCCCGGCGAGCTGTCCGAGCTCGACCCGAGCCAGGGCTTCAGCCGCTTCACCCCGCGCGCACGGAACGTCGTGATGGCCGCCCAGAACGAGGCCCGCGCCGCGGGCAACGCCGAGATCGGCACCGAGCACATCGTGCTGGGGCTGCTCATCGAGCCGGAGGCCCTCGCCGGGGCGTTCATCAAGGCACAGGGTGTCGCCCTGGACGCCGTCCGCCAGGCCGCCGAGCAGGCCCTCCCGCCGGCCGCGGAGGGCCAGCTGCCCGAGCTCATCCCGTACAACGCCGACGCCCGCAAGGCCCTGGAGCTCACGTTCCGGGAGGCTCTGCGGATGGGGCACAACTACATCGGCACGGAGCACATCCTGCTGGCCCTGCTGGAGCACGAGGACGGTGCGGGGCTGCTGACCGGCCTCGGGCTCGACAAGGCGACCGCGGAGGCGGCCATCACCGAGGCGCTCACGCTCATCGTCGACGCGCAGCAGAAGGACTGAGCCGGCCGGGACGGCCTCCGGCGGGACCTGCCGCACGGCTGCGCCGGACCACCTGCGGCTACCGGCCGTGCGGCGGAACGGGCAGTCCCCCGGACGTGTCGGAGGCCCCGCAGGACGCGGGCACGACCTCCCTCTTCAACCAGCTCAAGGACGACGTCCTGCCACAGGGAATCGCCGGTACCGACGCTGTGACCGGAACGACCGCGGCCCAGGAGGACTTCCTGGACATCGTCGCCCGCAGACTGCCCCTGATCATCGCGGTCGTGGTCGGGCTCGCCTTCGTCATCATCCTGATCGTGTTCCGTGGCGTCCTCGTCGCCGTCAAGGCTGCCGTTCTCAACCTGCTCTCCATCGCCGCTTCGTACGGAGTGGTGGTGGCGGTCTTCCAGTGGGGCTGGGGCGGGCCCTCGCTGGGAGTCTCCGGAACCGTGCCCATCGAGAGCTACGTACCGATGATGATGTTCGCCATCGTCTTCTGCCTGAGCATGGACTACGAGGTGTTCCTGATCTCCCGGGTGCACGAGGCCTGGCTGCGGACCCGGGACAGCAAAGGAGCGGTGGCACACGGGCTGGAGATCACCGCACGGGTGATCACCTGCGCCGCGCTCATCATGGTCAGCGTCTTCGCGGCCTTCGCCATCAGCGACAACATCGTGGTCAAGATGCTGGGGCTCGGGCTGGCGGTCAGCGTGCTCGTCGACGCCACGATCGTGCGGCTGCTGCTGGTCCCCGCGGCGATGACGCTGCTCGGCCGCAGCGCGTGGTGGATGCCCCGGTGGCTGGACCGGGTGCTCCCCCACATCGACACCGAGGGCGAGTCGGTCCCGCAGGTGGCCGCGCCCTGACGCGCCGCGGGGTGGCGGGGGTCACAGCGACGCGTACACCGCGTCGACCAGCGCCGTCTTGCGCGGGTCGTTCGCGATGTGCGGGCCCATCCGGTTCATGACGTACCCCAGGGTGATCCCGTTCTCCGGGTCGGCGAGGCCGCACGATCCGCCCGCACCGTCGTGGCCGAAGGCACGCGGGTTGGGTCCGTAACTGGCGTCGGGACCACTCAGCCACAGGCCGAGCGCGATCTCCGTCTCATGGACGAAGCCCGCGCCCAGCACCAGGTCGCGGCAACTGCCCTGCCCCTCGCGGACGCGCTCGGCGGCCTCCTCGGACAGGATGCGCACCCCGTCCGCACTGCCGCGCCCCGAGAGGATGCCGTACAGCGCGGCGACCGCACGGGCCGTGCCATGGCCGTTGGCTGCGGGGATCTCCGCCTCCCGCCACGCGGGGGTGTTGGCGGCGGCCGCCCCGGTGGGCGGATTGAGCAGCGAGGCGACGGCGACCGGTTCCATCCGCGTGAAGAGCGCCGCCTGCTGAGCTCTGTCCGCCTTCGGGACGACGAGTTCGGCGGCGCGCGCCGCCTCCTTCTCCGGGAGGCCGACGGTGAAGTCGATGCCGAGCGGGCCGGTCACCTCCCGCCGCAGGAACTCCCCCGGCAGCAGTCCGCTGACCCGCCGGATCACCTCGCCGACCAGGAAGCCGTACGTCAGGGCGTGGTAGCCGGACCGGGTACCGGGCTCCCACCACGGCTCGGTCGCCGCGAGCCGGGAGGTCGTGACCTCCCAGTCGTAGAGCTCCGCCAGGGTGTGCGGTGCGCGTAGGCCGGCAAGGCCGGCGCGGTGGGAGAGCAGATGCCGTACGAGAACGGCCTCCTTGCCCGCTGCGGCGAATTCCGGCCAGTACACGGCGACCGGGGCGTCGAGGTCGAGCAGGCCACGGTCGACGAGGATGTGCGCGCAGAGCGCGACCGGCCCCTTGGTGGTGGACCAGACGTTGACCAGGGTGTCCTGTTCCCAGGGACGGGTGCGGCCGCCGTCCGCCCACCCTCCCCAGAGGTCGGCGACGGGCCGGCCGTCGACCAGGACGGTGACGGCCGCGCCCAGCTCGTCACGCTCGCGGAAATTCGCCTCGAACGCGTTGCGCACCGCGGAGAATCGTTCGTCGCAGTGGCCGTGGATCTGCGGCACGGTGGCCTCCCTCACCTGGGACACGCCTGGGCGGACTCGATTCCCGGACAACATACCGACTGGTCGGACTGGCGGGAAGACGCGGCACGCACCGAAACTTCCGCACCCTGGCGGCCTCGGTCAGCGGACCCCGGTCTCCAGGCGCAGGCTCCAGCGGCGCGGCAGTCCGGTGAGCGTGACGGTGGAGAGCGGGCGGACGTCGACGTTCCAGTACGTCGACGGCGGGGCCTTCAGCGCGTAGACGAGGGCGGCCCGGACGACGGCTGGTTCGGTGACGGCGACGATGGAGCCGTCGCAGGCGGGGCGGGTGTCCAGCCAGTTGCCGATCCGGGAGATGAACGCGAGCAGGGGTTCGCCGCCGTGCGGCGCCGAGCGGGGATCCGCGAGCCAGGCGTCCACGGCGGCCGGTTCGCGCGCGGTGACGTCGGAGAGCGTGCAGCCACGCCAGCGCCCCATGTCGCAGTCGCGCAGGGCGGGCTGGACCAGCGGCGCGAAGCCGAGCGCATCGCCGGTGGCGCGGCTGCGGGCGGTCGGCGAGCAGTAGCGCAGTTCGGCCGCGCCCAGGGGCACCAGGGCCGGGGCGGCGAACTGCACCTCGTGCCAGCCCGCCTGGTCGAGCGGCCGGTCGTCGTCGAAGCGCTCACCGAGCAGGGAGGAACTGCGGGCCGCGGCGACGAGCGAGACTCGAACACTCATGGGCGCGATCGTGGAGCCGATCGCCGCGCAGGTCAAGAGCGCCGCCACAGCGGTTCCGGTTCAGGCGAACCGCAGGCACATCCATTGGTCCGGGTTGTCCAGCGGCTGGAAACCAACCTTCTCGTACACACCGTGCGCATCGGCCGTGGCGAGCAGGAACCTTCGGACACCGGTCGGGGCGAGGTGGTCGCGCGCCGCCGCGACGAGCTTGCCGCCCAGGCCCTGCCCGCGGGCCGCGGGGTCGACGTACACGTCACAGAGCCACGCGAACGTCGCGAGATCGCTCACCACGCGGGCATAACCGGCCTGTTCGCCGGAGGCGAGGTCGTAGGCCCCGAAGTTGAGCGACCCGGCGATGGCCCGGTCCTGGTGCTCCCGGGTTCGCCCCGTGGCCCAATAAGCGTCGGTGGACATCCAGTTGTGGATCCGGACGGCGTCCAGGCGGGCGGGGTCGGACGAGATCTCGTAGCGTTCCTGAGGCGTTTCGGTCATGGCCGGACCCTATCGGCCGGGGTGTCGAGCACCCCTTCCCAGGCGGTGCACAGCCGCCGCACCCCTTCGGCGATCTCGGCGAGGCCCGCGACCGCGACGAAGCTCAACCTGACCTGCGGCGAAGGGGATTCGGCACAGAAGTAGGGCCGTCCCGGTGCGATGGCGACACCGGCGCGCAGGGCCGCGGCGACCATGGCGGACTCGTCCGCGCCGGCGCCGGATTCGGGCAGGCGCAGCCAGAGGTTGCCACCGCCTGCGGGGATGTGCGGGAGTGCGAGGCCGGGCAGTTCCCGGCGCAGCGCGGTGATCATGGCGGTGCGGCGGATGCGCAGCTCCGTGGAGACGGAGCGCAGGTGTCGCCCCCAGGCGGGAGAGCCGACGAGCTCCAGCGCGGCCTCCTGGAGCGGCCGGGGAACGAAGAGGCTGTCGACGACCTGGATCGCCCGCAGCCTTTCCAGGACCGGCCCCCGGGCGGCGAGGGCGCCCACCCGGAAGCTGGGCGAGGTGGCCTTGGTCAGCGAACAGACATGGACGACGACTCCGTCGGGGTCGTCGGCGGCCAGCGACGCGGGGAGCGGGCCGGCGTCGTCATGGACGAGGTTGCGGGCGAAGTCGTCCTCGACGACGAACGCGCCCGCCTCCCGGGCGATCCGGACGACCTCGCCACGCCGGCTGTCGGCGAGGACTGTGCCCGTCGGGTTCTGGAAGAGGGGCTGGCACACCAGGACGCGGGCGCCGGTGGCCCGGAAGGCCGCGGCCAGCAGTTCGGGCCGCACGCCGTCGGCGTCCATGGGCACGGGCACGGGGCGCAGACCGGCGGCCCGTGCGGCCGCCAGCATGCCGGGGTAGGTGGGTGATTCGACGAGGACGGGCGCCCCGGGCTGGGCGAGGGCGCGCAGGGCGGTGGCCAGGGCGCTCTGGCCACCCGCGGTGATCAGCACATCGGCCGCGGTGAGGGTGGGGCCGATCTCGCGGGCGAACCAGGCACGCAGTTCGGTGAGCCCGTCGGTGGGCGGGCGGCTCCAGGCTCCGGGGCGGCGGCCGGCCCTGGCGAGGGCTGCCGCCAAGGCCCGCTCGGGCTGGAGCGAGCTGTGCAGATAGCCGCCGTTGAACTCGACGACCCCCGTGGGCGGGGGCGTCAGAGTGACCAGCAGGCCGGACGCGTCGACCGTACGGGGCACCACTTCGGGTCCGCCGTCGCCGTTGAGCGACACCTCCTGCCAGGAGGTGTCGGCGGGCGGAGTCACGTCGGTACGGGGCTGCGCCCGGAACGCCCCGGATCCGGGACGGGTGACGACGAGACCCTCCGCGGCAAGCTGCGCGACGGCCCGGGAGACGGTCACGGGGCCGGCCCTGAACCGTTCGACGAGGGCGCGGCTGGACGGCAGCTTCTCTCCGGGTGAGTAGCGGTTCAGCTCACCCCGGAGGACTTCGGCCAACTCCGCGACACTGCTACGCTCTTGCATGACAGCAAAGGATAGCGCTACTACTGGGCCCGCGATAGCGGTCGGCCCGACCGCGGACGGCTCCGCACAGCCCGGCCCCGCGGCAGCCCCCGCGTCCGGACCCCTCCCGGCAGGCCGGAACGGCACGTTGCCCGCCCTGCTCGGAGTGGCCTCCTTCTCGCTGACCTTCCCCTCCACCGCGTGGGGCCTGGAGAGCTTCGGCCCCTGGTCCCTGGTCGCGCTGCGCAGCCTGCTGGCCGCCGCGATCGCGGGCGCCGTGCTGCTCGCGGCCCGGGTGAGGGTGCCCGAGCGGCAGCACTGGGCCGGGCTCGCGGTCGTGGCGGGCGGCGTGGTGGTGGGGTTCCCGCTGCTGACCACGCTGGCCCTGCAGACGTCGACGACCTCGCACGCGGCGGTGGTGGTCGGCCTCCTGCCGCTGACCACCGCGATGTTCTCCTCGGTCCGCACCGGTACGCGGCCGGCCCGCGCGTTCTGGGCCGCGGCACTCGCCGGGGCGGCGGTGGTGATCGCCTTCACCGTGCTGCAGAGCGGCGGCGGCCTTTCGGCCGGGGACCTCTACCTGTTCTGCGCGCTGCTGGTCTGCGCGGCCGGGTACACCGAGGGCGGCAGGCTGGCGAAGGTGATGCCGGGCTGGCAGGTGACCGGCTGGGCCCTGATCCTCACCGTGCCGCTCGCGGTCGCGGGCGCCGCGGTGGCGTTGCCGTACGAGCCGGTGCGGTGGACCGCGCACGGAGTGATCGGACTGGCCTGGGTGGCGGTGGCCTCGACCTTCTTCGGCCTGTACGTCTGGTACCGCGGTATGGCCGAGATCGGCGTGGCGCGGGCCAGCCAGCTCCAGCTCGCACAGCCCCTGCTGACGCTCATCTGGTCGTTCCTGCTGCTCGGCGAGGAGGTCACTCCCGCGGCCCCGGTGGCGGCGGTCGCGGTCCTCGTCTGCATCGCCGCCACCCAGCGCGCCGGATCCGGCCGGTCATAGACTTGTCGACATGGAACGCCACCCGTGAGGAGGTCACTCCCGATGGAGGCACACACGGGCGACCGGCTGCTGACGCACGGCAGGACCGTGGGGCAGCACGACCGGGTCGCAGAGATCGTCGAAGTACTCGGGGACGCGGGCACGCCCCCGTACCGCGTCCGCTTCGAGGACGGACACGAGCACCTGCTCGCGCCCGGCCCCGACAGCGTCGTCCAGCACACCACCGGCCGGAGCCGGGACTAGGGCCTGTCCGACCCTGATCCGCCGGACAGGCCCTGGGGCCTTCCGTTCGGATCATGCCGGTCAGCGGGGCGGGCGGGCCCGCGACCGGTAGTGGTCGGCCACCACCCGGTTCATCGCGCCGATCCGGTCCGTGACCACGCTCTTCCCCGAGAAGTAGACGTGGCCGCGGACCTGGTCGTACGCGGCGGCGAAGTCGACATGGCGGGACAGCTCGGCCGGGTCCTGCCAGGCCGCCGGCTGGGCGGGGTCGCCGGCTTTGTAGAGGGCCTCACCGATGAAGAGGTCCACGCCCGTGCCCCGGACCACGTCCGCCCACCAGGGCACCAGTGCCGCGTAGTCGGCGGGGGCGAAGCCGAGGTTCCAGTACAACTGCGGACAGACATGATCGATCCACCCCTTCTTGATCCAGCCACGGGTGTCGGCGTACAGATCGTCATACGTCTGCACGCCCGCGTCGGTGCGCGAGCCGAGCGGGTCGGTGGAGGCGTTGCGCCACACGCCGAAGGGGCTGATGCCGAAGCGCACGGCCGGCTTGAGCGCCTTGATCCGCTCGGACATCTCCCGCACCAGCGTGTCGGTGTTGGAGCGCCGCCAGGCGGCCCGGTCGGGGAAGCCGGCGCCGTACTTCGCGTACGCGGCACCGTCCTCGAAGCTCTGGCCCGCCACCGGGTACGGATAGAAGTAGTCGTCCCAGTGGACGGCGTCGATGTCGTAGCGGCGCACCGCGTCGAGCATCGCGTCCTGGACGAAGGCGCGAACCTCGGGCAGTCCCGGGTTGTAGTAGAGCTTCCCGCCGTACGACAGGACCCACTCGGGGTGCAGTCGCGCGGGGTGAGCGGCGGACAGCCGGGACGGGTCGGTGTGGTTGGCGACCCGGTACGGGTTGAACCAGGCGTGCAGCTCCAGGCCGCGGCTGTGGGCCTCCTGGACGGCCGTGCCCAGCGGGTCCCAACCTGGGTCCTTGCCCTGGACGCCGGTGAGGCACTCGGCCCACGGCTCGTACGGTGAGGGCCACAGCGCGTCGGCCGAGGGGCGGACCTGGAGGATCACCGCGTTCAGCCGCCGGGCGACGGCCTCGTCGAGGTACGCGATCAGCCCGGCCCGCTGCGCCGCGGCGGACAGGCCCGGTTTCGACGGCCAGTCGACGTTCGCGACCGTGGCCACCCACATGCCGCGCAGCTCACGCCGCAGCGCGTCGCGGGGCCCGCCGGGCCAGCCCGGACGGCCGCCGCCCCGCGGGGCCGCGGCGGCGTCACCCGCCATCACGGCCGTGCCCATCACCCCCGCGACCGTCCCGGCCGCACCCGTCACGAACTTCCTTCGGTCCATGCGCCGCATTTCGCCGCACCTGCCCTTCCCGTACGTGCCCTACGCCCCGGAATCCGGGCGTGAAAACGAGCATGCCCGCCCCGGCCCGCAATCCCCGGCAGGACGCGGAGTAACGTCGTGGGGTCGTGGTGGAGCCCGGAATCGTACGGAAGCCGCCGACCGGAGAACAGCGAAAGGCACGAGGTGACGGACTCTATGGCCGACATTGCACGCGTCGGAGTGGTGGGCTGTGGCCAGATGGGCGCAGGCATCGCGGAGGTGTGCGCCCGCAGCGGCCTCGACGTCAAGGTGGCCGAGACCACCGGCGAGGCGCTGGAGATCGGCCGCACCCGGCTCCACAACTCCCTCTCGAAGGCCGCCGAGCGCGGCAAGATCACCGAGGAGGAGCGCGACGAGACCCTCGGCCGCCTCAGCTTCACCACCGACCTCGGCGAGTTCGCCGACCGCGACCTCGTCATCGAGGCCGTCGTGGAGAACGAGCAGGTCAAGACCGAGATCTTCCAGGTGCTGGACCAGGTGGTGACCCGGCCGGACGCGATCCTCGCCTCCAACACCTCCTCGATCCCGCTGGTGAAGCTGGCCGTCGCGACCTCCCGCCCGGACCAGGTCATCGGCATCCACTTCTTCAACCCGGCCCCGGTGCAGAAGCTCGTCGAGCTGATCCCCGCGCTGACCACGTCGGACGAGACGGTCAAGCGCGCCGAGGCGATGGTGCAGGACATACTGGGCAAGCACCCGATCCGCGCCCAGGACCGGTCCGGCTTCGTCGTCAACGCGCTGCTGATCCCGTATCTGCTCTCCGCGATCCGGATGTTCGAGTCGGGTATCGCCAGCCGCGAGGATATCGACAACGGCATGGAGATGGGCTGCGCCCACCCGATGGGCCCGCTCAAGCTCGCCGACCTGATCGGCCTCGACACGGTGGCCTCGGTCGCCGACTCGATGTACGCCGAGTACAAGGAGCCGCTGTACGCCGCTCCCCCGCTGCTCCAGCGCATGGTGGACGCGGGCCGCCTCGGCCGGAAGACAGGTTCGGGCTTCTACCCCTACGAGTGACCGTCCTACTGGCGGCCCGGCGCTCACGCCGCCGGGCCCGCCGGGGCACGTCAGCCGAGGTCAGGACTGCGTGCGGCCCCGAAGAGCCTCGTCAACTACTGCCGACCCGACGCCGTGCCGGAGCGCTGCAGAGGGACGGCGAGGCTGCACGTGCCCAAGCCCAGGGCCTTTCAACGCTGTCGCAGCCTTCCGTGCTTGTACTGCGAAAACTCCCTCGGATCTCCCTCCGACAGAGCTGAAAGTCCCTGAAAAATCCCTGGCGACTACGGACCCGGGACCTACGCACTACGAGACCGTGTGCGTTCGTGCTGCGTGGTGTGCCCGGCCGTGCTGCTGAGTGACGTTCTGCCTGCTCAGAGCGCTTGCGGCTAATGGGTCTGTACTACCTCGTATACGCCGTCAACAGGCGTCCGGCCACCGGCCGTGAAAACCGAACGGCTGTCCCCGGCCCGCGTCCGGCGAGGGTTTCGCAACCTCCGCCGGAAGGCGGTTCGTCCCACAGCCGCACCGAAACCGGGCAGGCCCGGCCCCGGACGTCCGCCCGGCAGCCGCAACCAGCACAAGGCCCGCATCCAAAACGTCGGGAAGGCCATGAAACGCGCCGAAACGATCAAGGGACACGAACAACGGCGAGGTTAAGCGTCAAGCCGCGAAGCACGCAGCCACACCCGTCTCCAGGGCCAGGCTGCATAACCAAGGTCTCTACGAAATCACGGGATTGACAGCGAGCGCGCCAGGTCCGATCCCATCGGAGGTTCCCCGCGTTCAGGAGCTCCTCCCGCGTCCGCGTGGCGCCTCCTCCGCGCCTACCCCCCCGCCTGGGTCGTCTCTCCCGGGGCGGCGCGGGGGACACCCAGGTGCGGCAGTTCCAGGTGCCGGAGCCCGCGAGGAGTGGACAACTCGCCGGAGTAGACCAACTCGGAGGTGTCCACCTCCAGGGTGATGAGCGCGTCCACCAGCAGGGCCGTGGCCTCGCGGGCATGCTCGCTCCGCTTCTGCGCGCCGCGGAACCGGCGCTGCCACAGGCCGCCGCGGCGCCGCCAGCCGAGACGGGTGAGCCGCTCGGGGCCGGCCAGGTCCGCGAAGTGCGTGAAGGCTTCGACCCGGAGATCCTCCTCCTCGTTCCAGGCGCTGACGAAGCGAAGCGGGTCGCGGGCGGAGGACAGGTGCATGGTGAAGGCGCCGGGCAAGGTGGGCACTTGGGCGCACAGCGCCTGCATCACGGCACTCAGCCGTGCCTGGGCGTCCGTCCAGTTCCGCACGGGCTGCGGAGGCTCGGGTGCGCAGGGGTGCGCGGGGACCGAGCCACGCCACACGTCCGGCTGCCCCGGGCGGGACTCGGTGCCGTTAGCGGTCCGGAGCAGCTGGAGGATGACACAGCCCTCGTCCAGCATGACGGCCACGCTGACGCCCGGCCTGTGCCACACCGCCCGGGGGCCCGGGCCGGCCAGCCAGGTGGGCGGTCCGCCGAGGGCGCGTTCGGTGAGTTCGCGGGCGGTCTGGGCGAAGTGCCATTCGCTGGAGTGGTCATCGTCGTAGGCGATGCCATAGGTGAGGTTGACTTCCAGGCCGAGCACCTGCCCGGGGTCCCCGGACGCCACCGTCAGCACCCCGACGCCCTGGCGAGGGCCCTCGGGGGGACTGCCCAGGGTCCAAGCCACCTCCGGGCGCCGCCCCCGGGCCGGGTCCGGAGGGTGCTGCCCAGGGGAGACGGGGAGAAGCTGCCATCCCAGCGTGGCGACCGCGGCCCGCACTTCCGGCAGCAGCCAGCTGCCCATGTCGAGCGGTATCAGCTCGTCCAGCAAGCTCTGGAACCGCGTCTCCGAGTCCCAGCCCTTGTACCTGTCTGCCGTCATCCTGGTGAGGCTACAGACAGGTACGCTCGACGCGAAGCCGGGTGTGCCGAACAGCGGTTGTCGAAGCGAAGGACAGTGCGGTGGAGCTGAGGACCGTGGGAATGTACCGGGAGATGTACGAGGGCGACCACGGCCACCTGCCGTCGATCTACGAGTCGGTGGCCACGCGGGCGCTGCCCGACCGGGACGCCGTCGTCCGGTATCTCCGCGAGAGCCCCGGGGCATTCGACGTGATGGAGGCCACTCCGCACCTGCTCGACGAACGGCAGACGATCCCGGGTGGGCCCTCCCTGCACTCCGACGGCGAATGGATCTGGCGGGTCGACTCCATCGAGTACCTGGCGTACCAACCGTTGGAGATTCCCGCCGAGTTCGTCGAGCACGTACGGGCGCGGGACTATCGGCCGCCTACGGCTCTCGACTGGACCGACGAGTTCGATGCCGCTGTGATGCGGTACTTCTGAACTCGACGTGCCCGGGGGTCCCGGAAGCGCCGACGTGATCCCCGACAGAGTCACGCCGCTGCCTCCGAGCTGGGTGACGAGCGGGCCGACGAACGTGCCGGCCGGCACTGAGCCCTTCACACCCGCTCCAGTTCCCGTCTCAGCTCCGCCGCGCTCAGGAAGCCGATCTGTGGCCGCTCCTGGAGTGCGTGGTCGATGATGTCCGCCAGCGCCGGCGGGACACCGGGCTCACGTTTCCGGATCGGCACCGCCGGCTCCTGCAGTACGACCTGCCACGGGTCCTTCGTGGGCGGGAACTCCCTCGGTGTCTTCCCGGTCAGGGCGTTGTACAGGCAGGCGGCCAGGGCCCACACATCCACGGCGGGCTCCGCCCTGCGGAAGTTGACCACCTGCTGGCGTGGCATGAACATCGGCTTGCCCGCAGTGGCCCCGGTGCGTGTCAGACCGCTCAGTCCGGCCTGGTCGAAGGCTTTCCCGATGCCGAAGTCCGCGATCTTCGCCGTCATCGTGCCGTCCGGGCGCGGGTGCAGCAGGATGTTGGACGGGGTCAGATCACGGTGGACGACGCCCTGCTGGTGCGCGTGCTCCAGACCGTGCAGGGCCTGCACGGCGAGCGGCACCACCTCTTCGGCCGACAGGCGCCCCCCACGCTTGGCCAGCAGGCGGTCCAGGCTGCCACCGGTGCAGAACTCGGTGGTCAGGTAGAAGGTGCCGTCCGCGAAGCCGGCGTCGTGCAGGGCGACCACGTGCGGGTGCGTCAACGCCCGGGTGAGCGCCACCTCGCGGAGGAAGCGAGTCCGGGCGGTCGCGTTCGCCGCCGTCCTGGGCAGCATCACCTTCAGGGCCACCTCCGCGGCGGTGGACTCGTGCCGCGCCAGGTACACCGCGCCCATGCCGCCCCGGCCGAGCTCGCGGATCACGGTGTAGCCGCGGATCGCCGCGAGATCCCCACGCCCGCCGCGAGCCAGCTCCAGCAACAGTTTCAGTACGGCAGCCGGCTCCGACTGGCAGGAAGCGCACAGCATTTCGCCGTCACGGCCGTGCATCTTCTCGCCGACGTCCCGGCCGCACTTGGCGCAGGTCACAGACTCGCGTGTGACCTGCCGTGTGATCCCCACCCGCAGAACGGTCTCGCCGATCCGGATCTCGTCGCCGTCCGTCAGGTCGCGCTCCGGGTAGGAATCTCCCGCCGCCTCAGCGGGGGTGAGCCCGGCGCTCCGCTGCCCGATCTTCTCCCCGTTGACGAACGTGCCGTTGAGACTGCCGAAGTCGCGGACACGGATGTCGGGCGGATTGATGTCGATCAGGCAGTGGTGGCGGGAGACCGTACGATGGTGGTCGTCGTTCGGCAGCCGCGGCGAACAGTCCGGGGAACGGCCGACAACGCAAGTGGTACGGGCGTCGAAGACGTAATCAGGGGGCTCCAGGCGCCCCTTGACGACCGTGAGCGTGACGGTGGCAGGTGCGGTCATCGTTCTTCCTCCGCTGCGGGCGAATCCACGGGCACGAAGACCAACTCCTGGCCCAGGACGTCAGCGCGTACCCTGGCGCCGTCGGTGACGGTTCCGGTCAGCAGGGCCCGGGCGAGCGGTTGGACCAGTAGACGGTCGACGGCCTGTTCCAGCTTCCTGGCCCCGGCAAGTGCGCCGGAGCTGTGGCGGAGCAGCAGCGCACGGGCGGCGGCAGTGACGGTCAGGTCGATGGCTCGGGGGGAGAGCCGGGCATCCACCTGGGCGAGCAGCTTGTCCAGCACGGGATCCATCGAGGCGTCCGACAGCGGAGCGAAGACCACCACCCGGGCGATTCGGCCGAGGAGTTCGGGCCGCAGCCGCTGCCGGAGCGCGGCCATGACCGCCTCTTTCGCAGGGCGGCGAGGGGTGCCGCCGTTCGGTGCGAAGCCGGCGGGGTACGCGGGGGCCGGGGCGGCCCCCAGGTTCGAGGTGAGGATCACCACGGCTTCGGAGAACGGCACCCGACGCCCCCGGGCGTCTGTCAACTGCCCCTCGTCACAGATCTGCAGAAGGATGTCGAGGATCTCCGGGTGCGCCTTCTCCACCTCGTCGAAGAGTACGACGCTGTGCGGACGGTCTCGGAGCGGGCCGCTCAATTGTCCCTCGCGGTCGTGTCCGAGGTAGCCGGGCGGAGCGCCGAGCAGCCGGGAGATCGCATGACGCTCCTTGTACTCGGACAGATCGATGCGGACCAGACGCCGCTCGTCCGTGAAGAGGAACTCGGCCAGTGCTTTGGCCAGTTCGGTCTTTCCGGTTCCGGTCGGTCCGGCGAAGAGCAGTACACCGACCGGACGCCGCGGGTCACCGAGCCCCGACCGGCCGGTCCGTACCGCTTCGGCCACAGCGCGCACCGCTTCTTCCTGTCCGACGACGCGGCGGCCCAGATGCTCCTCCATGGCCAGGAGCCGTTCCGCTTCTCCCTGCGCCACGTGCTGCAGGGGCAGCCGGGCCCGCTCGGCCACCACCGCGGCGACCTCGTCCCGTCCGACCCGCAGGCTCTCGCCGGCCGGCGCGCCGTCGGGGCCGAGGGTGCGGATACGGGCGGCGGCGCACGCCTGGTCGAGGGCGTCGATGGCCTTGTCCGGCAGCCGCTGGTCGGGCAGATGCCGGACGGTGAGGTCGACGGCTGCCTCGGCCGAACCTGTCTCGATCCGAACGCCGTGGTGTGCCGCCAACGACTGGGCCACACCGGCGAGAATCGCCACGGACTCCGCACGGCCCGGCTCGTCCACCCAGATGACGCCGAAGCGCCGCTGCAACGCCGCGTCGTCCTCGATGTCGCGTCGGTACTCACCGGGCGTGGTGGCACCGATGCAGCGCAGCTCGCCCCGGGCCAGGGCGGGCTTGAGGATGTTGGCGGCGTCACTCGCTCCGCGGCCCCCGGCGTGCAGGACGGTGTGGAGTTCGTCGATGAACAGGACGACGTCCGGCGCGCCGCGGGCCTCCGCCAGTACGGCCTGGAGCCGTTCCTCGAACTCGCCGCGGTACTTCGTGCCCGCCACCAGCGCGGACATGGACAGCTCCACGATGCGGGCGCGGGCCAGATCGGCGGGCGCGCCGGGGGATGCCAGCCGTTGGGCGAGACCCTCGACGATGCCGGTCTTCCCGGTCCCCGCGTGCCCGACGAGCACGGCGTTCGCCTTGTGCCGGCGCACCAGGACGCGGGCGAGGGCCCGGAGTTCGTCCCGACGGCCGATGAGCGGCGGCAGCTTGCCCGCGCGGGCGAGCGCACTGAGGTCCCGCCCGTAGTGGTCGAGGTACGGGGTGCCGGTCGGCTGCTCGGCCCCCGCCGGGAAGAATGCCGCGAGTGCGTCCGTAATGCCGTACGACGCCAGCACCTTCCGCCCCACCGGGGACAGCGCCTCGAGTGCGGCCCGCAGCAGGTTCACGGCATCCACCGCCCCCGGCCCGGCCAGCTCGGTGGCGCGGACGAACACGCGACGCGCGGCACGGCCGAGACGGCGTTCACCAACGGCCCCTGCTTCCGGCGTGGCCCGGGCGGCGAGCGCGTCGCGCAGGCTGCGGCGCAGCTCACGCGGGCTGACGTCGGCCTCGTCGAAGTGCTGGTTCACGCGTCGGGCATCGGCCTCGACGGCACGCCGGGCGTCGGCGTCCAGTCGTCCGCGGCCAAGAACCTCCGCGAGGTCGGGCCGGCACAACGAGCCGAGCCCCACCAGCAGATGGTCGGGCTCCGCCTCGGCCGCCCGACCGGCGTGCGCCTCCACGAGCGCCCGCCCCAGGACGAACACGACGCTGTCGGCATACCTGGCTCCCTCACTCATCGCCAACCGCCGCCCACTCGACTCGTGTGGTCATCGCGAAGCCTCCCCTTCCCCTTCCGAAGCAGCGAGTTCCCAGTCGAGTTCCCATTGGTGGACGGTCCCGTCGGCGCTGCCGGAGAGCAGCAGGCGGTCGTCCGGTGTGAGAGCGAGGTCCTGCACCTCCTCGGCATGCCCCTCAAGGGTCCTGATACGGCGCCCGGTGGCCGTCTCCCAGATGTGGACGTACCCTTCGCCGTCCCCGGAGAACGCGAACCGTCCGTCCGAACTCAGCCGCGCCACCCAGACCTCGCACGGCTCGTCGTCCTCGTCCATGGCCTTCTCGTCGTCCCGCACCTCACCGAATCCTCGGACGAACCGGCCGGTCACCGCGTCGGTCAGCCAGAGCGTCCAGCCCTCGTGCTCCCCGGCGTTCAAGACGTACCGGCCGTCCGCGCCGAGGCACACCGAACTGACCCAGGCGCCCGGTTGCGACACGGTGACATGCGTCCCGGCGTCGATGTCCCACACCCGTACAGAACCGTCGTAGTGGGCGGACACCGCCCGCCGCGCGTCGGGGTCGAGCCACACGCTGTTGACCTGGACACCGTGCCCGGGCAGCGTCCGCACACACTCTCCCTCGGTGATGTCCCACATCCGCAGCCCGGTATCCATGCAGGCGGCGAGGACGAGTCCGGCCGCGCTGACGGACGCCGTCCCGCGGTCTCCTGTCACGCCGACGCCGCGACGGCCCCGCAGGCCGTCGCGGGGGTCGGTGTCCAGCCGCACCGGCCAGTGTCCCGCCGGCGCCGACCGCATGACGATCTTTTGCCTTCCGCTCGCCACCACCCGCCGTCCGCCGCCCGGCAGTCCGACTCCGCCCGAACCGTCGTCCTCCCACTCCACGATCTGCGCGCCGCTCGCGGTGTCCCACAGGCGGACCACCCCGCCCCCTGCCCCGCACGCGATGCGCCCGTCCGCGGAAACCGCCACCGACGACACCGGGGTGAGGGCGCGAAGTGTTCGCACCGGTCCGATGGAGCGCAGCCCGGCCCTGATGGCCGTGGCTCCCAGCGTCCGCCACAGGTCCATGGCGCGCGGATCGCGTTCGTGACCGGGCACGACCCTGGCCCGTTTGACCAGGTCCAGCGCCTCGGGGGTGCGGCCTGCGGCGAGCGCCTTCTCGGCCGCCGCCAGGAGCGCCGCCGCCCAGCGGCCGTGCCGGTCCAGATCCACCTGTCGGCGGGGCCGGCCGAGTGCCGGCGCGGCGGTGAACATCCCGGGCGGGTCCCAGCTCAGCCACCGCGCCTCGTCTTCGTCAACGACCGCCGCCGCGTGATTGCCGACGCTGATCAGCGGGCCCCTGTGGTCGGCCCTGCGCCCGTGGAAGGTCCGCAGACAGCGGCCCTTGTCCAGGTCCCAGAGGCGCAGGCGGCGGTCCTCCTCCACCGCGGCGAGGGCGAAGCGTCCGTCGGGGCTCAGCGTGAGCGTCGTCACGATCCACCCGGGTCCCGTCATACTGCGCACCAGCCGGCCGCGGTCGATGTCCCACACCTGGATCTCGTGGCGCCGAGGGCCGGCGATCACCGCGAGGACGGCACGACGCCCGTCGGCGCTGAGCGCCATGGCGTTCACCTGCCGCTTCTCCGGCAGCCTCCACAGACACCGTGCGGTGGCCAGTTCCCAGGCCTGGACCATGTGGTCCAATGTGTCGGTTCTCGCACCGGCCACGGTCAGGGCGCGGCTGCCGTCAGCGCTCAGCTCCAGAGCGGTGAACTCCTCCGTCTGCACCGCCGGGTCGGACGCCCTGTACCACCGGCCGTCCGGGAAGTCCCAGGCGACGAGGCGTCCGTTCAGCACAGCGGCCGCGGTACGTGCGTCGGGAGTCAGCCGCAGCTCGCTGACGCGATGCGGTCGAGGACCGGTGACGCCGGGTCCCCGCAGCCCGATACCGCGCCCCTCCACGAGGTCCCACTGCTGTACGACGCCGTCGGCGTCGGCGGACACGGCCCGGCGGCCGGCGGCGTCGATGTCCAGGGCGACGATCTCCTTGTCATGCCCTTCCAGGGCGTGCCGGCACTCCCCGCTCGGCAGGTCCCCCAACCGGATCCGGCCGTCGCTCCCGCCGGCCAGCAGCGTATTCCCGTCCGCGGACAGGCGCCGTCGCGTCCACCCGCCCCTTCCGGGCAGCGCTTCGGTGCGAACCGTGGTCCCCCGGCCGGCCTCCAGCACGCGCCGCAGCGCTGCGGACTCCCGCGCGCCCGGGCGGTCGTGGTCCATCTCGTCCAGGAGCGAGCGGGCGCTGTCGTGGTCACCGCGTTCCAGATGCACCTGGGCCAGCAGATACCGGGCCCACCACGGGTCGGTGCCGGTGTCGGCGCGCAGGCTTTCCAGACGGGCGATGAACTCGTCGTCCAGGAGGACACCGCCGCGCCACTGGTGCAGCCCGAGGTTGTACGTCGCCGCCAGATGCCGCGGGTCGGCGGCCAAGGACTCCTCGAAGGCCCGCTCGGCCTCCTCCGACCTGCCCAGGTCGAGCAGGGAGAGGGCCCGGTTGTTCAGCTCGTCGGCGCGCAGGTCCGCAGCTGTCGGCACCGGGCGGGGGTACGGGGTGCCGGTCAGCTGCTCGTACAGATCCACCAGTACGCCGGCGACGTCAGCCAGCGAGGCGGGTCTGCGGGCCGGGTCCTGGCGCAGACAGCGCGCGAGCAGACCTGCCAGCACGTCCGGCATGACGGACCGGCCGTGCTGGCCGCCCGAGGCGCTCTGCGCCCGGAATTCGGCCAGCGCCTCTTCCGCGGCGGGACCTGCCAGCCACGTCACCTCACCGGTGAACATCTCGAGCACGGAGACGGCGAAGCTGTAGATGTCGCTGCGTCGTCCCACGCGTTCCCCGGCCGCCTGCTCGGGTGAGGCGTATGCCAGGGTGAGGCCGCCGTGGGTGACGAGGACCGTCCCGCCCGGCCGGTCGACGCCCGTCGGCGAGCCGGTGCCCGTGCCGAAGCCGGTGCCCTTGCCGGCCCGGGCCAGGCCGAAGTCGGTGACCTTCACCGTGCCGTCGAGGCCCACCAGCACGTTGCCCGGTTTGACGTCCTGGTGCACCAGGCCCCGGCCGTGGGCGTGGTCGAGCCCCCACGCGAGCTGGATCGCGAAGTCGACGATCCTGGCCTGCGCAGCCGCCTCACCGCCCTCGTACAGCCTGCCCTCCCTGATCCGGTCCGCGATGCTGCCGCCGCCCACGTACTCCGAGAAGACCCGTGGAACGCCGTCGAGCGTCCGGACGTAGTGGCAGGCGCACACATGCGGATGGAGCCCGAGCGACACCCACGTCTCCGCCTCGGCCACGAATCGGTCGAGGAAGCCGTCCGTGGTGAGCAGTTCGGGGCGCGGGGTCTTCACCGCCAGGAAGATTCCCCACTGCCGGTGCAGCACCCGGTAGACGAGGCCCATCCCGCCCTGCTCGTGCACCCCCCACACCTCGTACTGGCCGTCGATCACGTCGTGGACCTGCCAGCGCCCCGACGCCCCGGTCCAGCCCTGGACGCCGCCCATCGCCCCCGTACCGCCCATTCCCCCGTACCCTCCCTTCGCCGGCGGGCCTCTGTCGCCCGCCCCTGATCAAGAGCAACGCGCACCACCGGTCCGCCGAGCCCCGTGCCGTTTCCGACGGCGTGGCAGGGCCGTGCGGTTCCCGCCTGGTGCCGAACGGCGAAAGCCGCTTGCGCCGTACCGCGCAACCAAAGCTACGATCCGGCGATGGCCAACCCTGCGGAGAACAGCGGCAGTACACGATCAGCGGCGGCCAGTGGGCACGGTCGGACCCGCACCGCGAGCGACGCGGCTGAGCACCTGAGCCGGATCCAGTGGGCGGCGACGCTGCTGCCCCCTGCCGAAGCTGCGCGCGCCGCCGCCGAACTCGCCGCCACCGGCCTCGCCGCGGCGGCCGTGCCCTGCCTCCCCGCCGAGCGCGATGAAGGCGAGGGGGGCGAGGGGAGACACACACCTCCCGCCGTCCGCCTGCCCGACGAGCAACTGATCCCCGCCCTGCGCGCGGCAGCCACCGTGGAGGCCTGCGACGCACTGCTCGACGCCGCCCCGGTGGACTGGGACGCGGTGGCAGCCGCTCACGCGCTGGAACCCTTCGGCCGTACGCCGTCGCGTGGCCTGATCGCCCGCCGGGACTGCCCCGACGCACTCACCGCCGCGCTGCTGACCCCCTGGCATCCGCAGGTCGCCAACCGTCTCGCGGCCCGCCAGAAGGCCCGGCCGTCGGCAGCCGGCCGACCCCCGGCACGCTGGCACGCACCGCCGCCCCCGGCCCCTCCGTACGAACTGCCCGACACGGTCCGCCACTTGCTCCTGCCGTGGCTTTCCCGGCTCCGGGTCCCGTTGCTGCGCCTTCTGCTGACCGCGGACAAGACCCGCGAGGTGGTGCGCGCGACCACCCGCCTGGACCGCCTCGTGGCAGCCGTGGATCGCTGCGACCGCAACCACGTGGAGAAGATGCACGCGTTCTGGGACACGGTCGGCGCCGAGCTGCGGGCCGCGCTGGAAGAGGACCCGACGGCCTGGAGGACCGCCGCGGAACGGCTGCCCAGGCATCAGGGCAGCCTGCGCCAACTCCTCGACGGCCTCCGCGAACCGGTGCCCGGCTCCCGGCGGCGCAGCCCGGATCTGCGTGTTCTGGCCCAGGCGCCGCCGAAGGCCCTCGCCGCCGTCCTCGCCGGCCTCGACGACAAGGCCCTGGAGGGGGCGGCCGAAGCGTTCACCCGGCCCAACGGCGTACGCATGGGCGGCGAGCTCCTCGGCGCCGCCCTGGCCAGGGTCGAGCGGGCCGGGGTCCCTCCGCGCCGGGTCTTCGCCCACTGGGCGCACACCTTCTCGTACGCGTGGGAGCGCGAGCCGGCGGTGGCCGCCTGGCTGTACGGGCTGGACGGACGCGTCGACCGGCTCGCCCGCACCCATCCGCGCCTACGCCGCCGGATCGCCGCCGCCCAGCCGGAGCGCCCCGCGGCCACGGATCTGGTGGCCGAACTGCGCGCGAACCCCGGCCCCGTCCAGGCACAGCTCGTACTCGACGCGACCTGTGCCGACGACACGCCGTGGACCCGGCTCGTCGAGGCGCACACCGCCGAGCCGCTGCCGGAGTCGGTGCTGTGGGTGCTCGCCGCCCGCCCCGGCTTCCCCACGGCCCTGCTCGGCGCGCTGCCGACCGAACCGCTGAGCAACCTGGCAGGCCAAGGACCCGAGGCCGCCCGCATGGCCCTCGCCAACCTGCCGGACCCCAACCCGGCCCACAATCTCGTCCACTGCAACCCGGCCATCGTGAGATCGACGATCCACAGGGTCCGTTCCACGGGAGTGCTCGACGACCGCACGGTACTGGCAACGGCACGCCCCGCCGGCGCGGTCCTGCTCTACGGGAGCGGCCTGTCCCCCGACGCTCCCGACCGCGACTCCTGGAACGCGGCCTGCGCGAAGCTGCTCACCGACGCCGCGAGCCGCTCCGGCCCCGGCTTCTGGCATCTCCTCGCCAACCGGCTGCCCACCTTCAAGGGGACCCTGCCCGAACTCCTCGCCCCACAGCCGGGCGACGCCACCGTGGCCTGGCTCTACGAACTCGCGGAGAACCCCGTCGAGTTGCCCCAGGCAGGTCCCGTGCCCGCGCTTCTCGAGCGCTACGAGACCCAGGTACGCGCCGCCATCGCGCACGTGCGCCCCGGCGCGGACGCCCCGTCGGCGGCCGGGTTCCCGGACCGCGAGGCGGCGTTGCACTGGCTGGACTGCGAATGGGCCACCCTGCCCGTGGTCGCCCGCGTCGCGAGCACGCTGCGCCCCGGCCTCACGATCGAACTGCCGCGCCTCCTCGACCGCTACCTGGACTCGCGAGGCCGCATCGCCGAGCTGATCCCGCTGGCGGAGATGGCACGGCAGACGGCGGCCCGCGTCGGCGACCGACAGGGTGAGGCCCTTGCCTGGGCCAACCTGGGCGTAGCCCTGAACAGACTGCGGCGCTACGACGAGGCCGTCCCCGTCAACGAACAGGCCCGCGCCCTCATGAGCCGAACCGGTGACCACGACCGCGAAGGCCGTATCAGCCGCAACCTGGGCACCGCTCTGTGGTCCCTGCGCCGCTACCCGGAAGCCATCGCCGCTTACGATCGCGCCCGTATCCTCTTCCGCGGGGCCGGTCTCCCCGTCCGCGAGGGCAACGTCTGCCGAGACCTGGCCCGCACCTTGCGCGACGCGGGTCGCATGGCCGAGGCCGCTGCAGCCTGCCGCGAGGCCGTCGCGCTCTTCGGGGAGACCGGGCGCGACCGTGAACTCGGCGAGGCGAAGCGCGAACTGAGCCGACTCACCCTGGCGGCTTCGGCGCGCCCTCGGTGAGCCGGTCGATGACCGGGCTCCGCTCCGCGCCCTTGGCGTCCGTGGCCGTGGCCGAGTGGCCGAGTGCGCGAGTCGGGCCCCGCGTGCCGCCGGGGACCTCGCCGCCCGCCGCATTGCCATGCACAGGCCGCAAGTGTCGGCCGCTACGACGCAGCATGCCCTGACACGCCCGCGCCCTGATCCTCCGTCGCCGTCACCCGGCCGGCACCGCCGCCTCGGTGAACGGCGGCGGCGATGAAGAAGACCACCGGAGCCGTACTCGGTCGCTGCGCAACCGGCCCGCTGCTGTTGGCCGTTCCGATCCTCGCCGCCGTCGCCAAGCAGGTGAAGGCCATCCTGGACGGCGGCGACAAAGGCTCGGTCTCCGTACCGGGCCTGGAGGACCCGGCCGATCAGGTGCCCAACGCCAAGACCATCCAGGCCACGGGCGTCGCGATGGACATCCCCGGCCGGGGCAGGTCGTAGCCCGGGCGACCGCCCTGCAGGGGGCCGTCGAGCCCCTGCTGCAGAAGGTCGGCGACCCGTCGCCGAGTCCTTTCGCCGTCCGGCTCGGCCGACGACGGTAGCCCTCCACCCAGCACCCCGGGCGGCTGTCCGGCGGACGGGGACGGGACCGACTTCGGAACATCCCGGCCGGCGCGCTGCCGGCCGGCTTCACGATCCCCGCCAACGCTCCGCCGAAGGTTCAGACGGCAATCCGGTGGGCGCTCGGTCGGCTCGGCACGCCGTACCAGTGGGGCGGGAGCTGCACCGACTCCCACGGCAAGGACGCGATGGGCCGGTGCGACTGCTCGTCCTGGATCCTGCTGCGCAGCACCGACCAGTTGTGCGCCGAGTACAAGGAGCCGCTGTACGCCGCGCCCCCGCTGCTCCAGCGCATGGTGGACGCGGGCCGGCTCGGCCGGAAGACCGGCTCGGGCTTCTACCCGTACGCCTGAGCCCCACGCCCACCCGTGCGAGGGGCCCGGCGGCCCCTCGCACGTCGGCGGAACCGGTTCAGCCGAGCCGTAAGTGGTGGAGCATCATCAGCCCGGCGGCCATCCCCGCGGCCGGGACCTCACCGCGGGCGATCATGTCGGGCACCAGCTTGAGCGGTATCCACTCGCGGCGCGAGGACTCGAAGCCGTCGACCGGCTCACCGGTCCAGCGGGCCTCCTCGCCCCAGTAGAAGTGGTGCCGGGCGTCGGTGAGCCCGTTGGACGGCTCCACGGTCAGCAGCGGATGCAGCGGGCCGGGGCGCCAGCCGGTCTCCTCCTCCATCTCCCGGGCGGCCGCGGCCGCCGGCTGCTCTCCGTCCTCGACCACACCCGCGGCGAGCTCCCAGCCCCAGCTGTCGGTGATGAACCGGTGCCGCCAGAGCAGCAGGACCTCGTTGGCCTCGTTGACGACGGTGGCCGCCGCGACGGCCCGGAGCCGGATCACGTAGTGGTCGAGGTGGCGACCGTCGGGGAGGACGACATCTGCCAGATTGACCCGGAACCAGCGGTTCTCGTACACAGATTGTTCGTTCAGGTTCGTCCACTGCACAGTTTTGCCACCTTCTGACTTGTAGGTGGCCATATCGCAGCAGACCTTGGGTCACAGCGGTACGCGCAGCGCCCCGTCGACGAGATCCGCGGCCCGTTCCGCCTCCGCGCTGCCGCTCGCGACCAGGTGTTCCCGTACCGCCCGCAACCGGTCACGCAGTCGCTGCGACTCCATCCCCCGGGCGCTCTCCGCCATCTCCGCCGCCGTGACCGCCGCCCGGTCGGCCTCGCCCTGCCGCAGCTCGATCGTGGTCAGCATCGCCAGCCGGTGGACCCGGCCCCGGTCGTGCGCGGGGGTTCGCACCGCGGCCGTGGCATGCTCCCTGGCCGCCGGCAGGTCCCCGAGGCCCAGCAGGGCCTCCGCCACCTGGACGTTGACCAGACCCGGCTGTACGTACCCCGTCTCGTCCGGCTCCTGACCGGGCCGGATCCGCGTCGCCTCGGACTCGGCGCGCCGGATGCACCGCAACGCGCTCGGCGCGTCCCCGAGACGGGCGTACGCCTTGGCCTGCATCGCGTGGAGGTCCGCCGCCAGTGCGGGGGTGATGTCGCTCCCGGCGGCCCGCAGCGCCGCCTCGGCGAACGCGACGGACTGCCGGTAGTCGGCGAGGAAGAGCGACTGGTTCACCAGCAGGGCGATCACATAGCCGCCGAGCCCCCGGTCCCCACTCGCCTTGGCCAGCCGCAGCGCCTGGTGGAAGTAGCGCTGGGCGAGACCGTGGGCGTCGGAGTCGTACGCGCAGATGCCCGCGACGGCTACCAGCGCGCCCGTCGCCCGGTGCAGCTGACGGCCCGTCGCATCGCTGTAGCCACCGCGCAGCAGCGGAGCAGTCTCGGTGTTGAGGAAGCCGACGACGCGCGAACGCGTCGCGACTCCGCCCGCCTTGCGATACATCAGTTCGTAGTGGGAGCGGGCGGCCCGCAGCGTCGCTATGTCGGCCGGACCGACCCGGTGCGGGCCCGCCCGGGACACGTCGGCGTCCTCGGGCGGGTTCTCCCACTCCCAGACGGGCATCACCGCGGTGGTCCCGGTGACGGCCGGGGCGGCGACGACATGCGGGCGCTGCTGGTCGTCGGAGCGCCACAGGGCGGTGGCCCGCTCGACGAATCCGGTGAGCGAGGAGCTCTGCACAGGTGGGTGGCCGCCGAGGGACGCCATGCCGACGTCGTCCAGCGAGAGCGCCCGGCCCAGACGGTTTCCCAGCACTTCGCAGATCAGGTCGGGCACCTGGCCGCGCGGCCGCTGGCCCTTCAGCCAGCGGGCGACGGCGGTGTGTTCGTAGCGCAGACCCAGGCCCCGGGTGCGGCCGGCCCGGTTCACATGTGCGGCGAGCCCGGCCCGGGAGACACCCGCCTCGTCGATCAGAGCCTCCAGCATTGTGTTGGGCTCCATTGCCCCCATTGCCCCCTCCGACGGTTCTCCACGCCAGGACGTGTCGCCCCAGTGGAGCACGATTCACACGGGGTGTGAACGGAATGCCCGAACCGTCCCGCTGCGCACCCTGCCGCACCGGTCCGCGAATCGATTGAATGAGTCCCTCGCAAGAGGCGGCCGGGTCGTCTGCTCCCCCTCGTACAGCACGACGACCCGCTCCCGCGCCGTCCGCTCTGCCGACCTGCCCGACACTCCGTGGCAGGGCGGACGGCGCCGGATCGCACGACCCACTGCCCACGGATCGGAGGGTTGTTGCGGGGCCGGCCGGGACCCGGGTTCCCCCGGGCCGGGCCGGGGCCCGTGTGCGGTCCTCCGCCTCTGGGCGAGCACACAGGAGGGGCGTATCCGGTGGCCGGATACGCCCCTCCTCAGTGTGCGGATGCAGTGTGCGGATGCGCCGTTACGCGCCGCGCAGCACCGCGCCCGTGCGCTCGGCGGCCAGTGCCACCGCCGTGTCACGGGCGGCGCTCGCCTCGTCGACGGTCAGCGTGCGGTCCGCGGCACGGAACCGCAGCGCGTACGCCAGGGACTTGCGGCCCTCGCCGATCTGCTCACCCGTGAAGACGTCGAACAGCCGCAGCGACTCCAGGAGTTCGCCCGCTCCGTCGCGGAGCGCCCGCTCCACGTCGGCGGCGGGCACGTCCTGGTCGACGACGAGTGCGACGTCCTGGGTCGCCACCGGGAAGGTGGAGATCCGCGGCGCCTGGAGGGCGCCATCGACGGCCTGCTCCAGGACGTCGAGCTCGACCTCCATGGCGCAGGTGCGCTCGGGCAGGTGGAGCTCCTTGATGACGCGCGGGTGCAGCTCGCCGGCGTGCCCGAAGAGGGTCTCCTCGCCGTTCACCGTCACATACAGCGCGGCGCAGCGGCCCGGGTGCCAGGGCGCGTGCTGACCGGCGCGGACCGTGAGGTCGACACCGGCCTCACGGGCGATGGCGCGGGCGGCCTCGACGGAGTCCGCCCAGTCGGCCGGGCGGCCCTTGCCCCACCAGCCGGCCTGCTCGCGGGCGCCCGCGAGGACGACGGCGGCGCGGCGCGGCTGACGCGGCAGCGCGGCGTCGAGCGAGGCGATCTCCTCGTCGGAGGGGCGCCGGTCGACGGACAGCCGGACCGGCTTCGTCTCGTGGCCGGTGGGCCTGAAGACGAGACCCGTCTCGAAGAGCGCGAGGTCGTGGCTGCCGCGGCCGTCGTTACGCCGCAGCGTGCCGAGGAGACCCGGCAGCAGCGTGGTGCGCAGCGACGGCTCCTCGTCGGAGAGCGGGTTGACGAGCTTGACTGTGCGGCGGCGGGCGTCGTCCGCCTCCAGGCCCAGCTGGTCCAGGACCGCCTCGCCGGTGAACGGGTAGTTCAGCGCCTCGACGTAGCCGGCGCCGGCGAGGGCCCGGCCGATCCTGCGGTGCAGCCGCTGGCGGTCGGTGAGCCCGCGGCCGGACGGCGGGGTCGGGAGCGTGGACGGGAGGTTCTCGTAACCCTCCAGCCGGATGACCTCTTCGGCGAGGTCGTTCGGCTCGTTCAGGTCGGGCCGCCAGGACGGGGCGGTGACGAGGAGCTCGTCCTGCCCGTAGACGTCGCAGCCGACCTCCTGGAGGCGGCGTACGACGGTCTCGCGGCCGTACGCGACACCGGCCACCTTGTCCGGGTGGTCGGCCGCCATCGTGATGGTGCGGGGGCCGGACGGGGCGCTCACCTCGGTGACGCCCGCCTCGGCGGTGCCGCCGGCGAGCAGAACCAGCAGGTCGACGGTGCGCTGCGCGGCAGCGGCGGCGGCCTGCGGGTCGACGCCGCGCTCGAAGCGCTTGGACGCCTCGGAGGCCAGCTTGTGGCGGCGCGCGGTCCGGGCGATCGAGATCGCGTCGAAGTGCGCGGCCTCGATGACGACCTCGGTGGTGTGCGTGCCTTCGGAGGCGTCGGCGATCTCCGTGTTGGCACCGCCCATGACGCCCGCCAGGCCGATCGGCCCGCGGTTGTCGGTGATGACGAGGTCGGCCGCGTCCAGGACGCGGACGGTGCCGTCGAGCGTGGTGAGCTTCTCGCCCTGCTCGGCGCGGCGCACCCCGATCGGACCGTCGATGCGGGTCCGGTCGTAGGCGTGCAGCGGCTGGCCCAGTTCGAGCATCACGTAGTTGGTGACGTCGACGGCGAGCGAGATCGGCCGCATGCCGGCCTTCTGGAGCCGGCGCTGCATCCAGATCGGGGACCGGGCCTCGGGCTGGAGGCCGACCACGGTGCGCGCGGTGAAGCGGGAGCAGCCGATCGGGTCCGCGACCTTGACCGGGTAGCCGTACGCGTTGGGCGCGGGTACGTCCAGGAGGGCCGGGTCGCGCAGCGGCAGGCCGTAGGCGATGGCGGTCTCACGGGCGACGCCGCGCATCGACAGGCAGTAGCCGCGGTCGGGCGTGACGGCGATGTCGAGGACCTCGTCGACGAGCTGGAGCAGCTCGATCGCGTCGGTGCCGACCTCGTGCTCCGGCGGCAGCACGATGATGCCGTGCGTGCCGTCGTCGCCCATGCCGAGCTCGTCGGTGGAGCAGATCATGCCGTGCGAGGTCTTGCCGTACGTCTTGCGGGCGGCGATCGCGAAGTCGCCGGGCAGCACGGCGCCGGGCAGGACCACGACGACCTTGTCGCCGACGGCGAAGTTACGGGCGCCGCAGACGATCTCCTGCGGCTCGCCGGTGCCGTTGGCCGTGCCGACGTCCACCGTGCAGAAGCGGATGGGCTTCTTGAAGCCCTCCAGCTCCTCGATGGTCAGCACCTTGCCGACGACCAGGGGGCCCTTGAGGCCGGCGCCGATCTGCTCGACCGTCTCGACCTCCAGGCCGACGGCGACGAGCTTGGCCTGTACGTCACGGCCGGTCTCGGTGGCAGGCAGGTCGACGTACTCCCGCAGCCAGGAAAGCGGGACGCGCATCAGATCTCCATCCCGAAGGGCCGGGTGAACCGGACGTCGCCTTCGACCATGTCTCGCATGTCTTCTACGTTGTGGCGGAACATCAGCATCCGCTCGATGCCGAACCCGAAGGCGAATCCGCTGTACTTCTGGGGGTCGACACCGCAGGCGATGAGCACCTTGGGGTTGACCATGCCGCAGCCGCCGAGCTCGATCCAGCCCTCGCTGCCGCAGGTGCGGCAGGGGCGGTCCGGGTTGCCGACGGACTCGCCGCGGCAGACGTAGCAGACCATGTCCATCTCGGCGGACGGCTCGGTGAACGGGAAGAAGTTCGGCCGCAGCCGGGTCTTCATGTCCGGGCCGAAAAGGGCCTGGACCATGTGGTCGAGGGTGCCCTTCAGGTCGGCCATGGTGAGGCCCTCGTCGACGGCGAGCAGCTCGATCTGGTGGAAGACCGGGGTGTGCGTGGCGTCGAGCTCGTCGGTCCGGTAGACCCGGCCGGGGCAGACGACGTAGACCGGGGGCTCGCGGTCGAGCAGGGTGCGGGCCTGGACCGGCGAGGTGTGCGTGCGCAGGACGACACCGGACTCGTCGTTCTTGGCACCGTCGGCGCCCTCGACGAAGAAGGTGTCCTGCATCTGCCGCGCCGGGTGGTCGGGCACGAAGTTCAGGGCGTCGAAGTTGAACCACTCGGCCTCGGCCTCGGGGCCCTCGGCGACCTCGTAGCCCATGGCCACGAAGACGTCGGCGACGCGCTCCATGATCGTCGTCAGCGGGTGGCGGGCACCGGCCGGGGTGCGGTCGTAGGGCAGCGTGACGTCCACCGCCTCCTCGACCAGGACCCGGGCGTCCCGCTCGGCCTCCAGCTCCGTCTGGCGGGCGGCGAGCGCCCTGCCGACGGCGGCGCGGGCCTGGCCCACGCGCTTGCCGGCCTCGGCCTTCGCCTGCGGCGGCAGCGCGCCGATCTCGCGGTTGGCGAGTGACAGGGGCGAGGTACCACCGGTGTGCGCGGTCTTCGCCTGGGCGAGCGCGTCGAGGTCGCCCGCGGCGGCGAAGGCGGCGAACGCCTCGTCCCGGATGCGCTCGATCTCTTCCGGTTTCAGTGCCTCGACCTCGACTGGGTCGTACGACTTGTTCGGTGCCGACATCTCTTCCCGTACTTCCGATTGGCTGGTACTGCACTTACCGGGGGATATTCCCGGACCCCCGTGGCCCCGCTCGACGCCTGGAGGACACAAAGGTGCCAAAGGTCGAGTCTACGGGCCGCAGGATGTATGGGGCGCCCGTGATCCGCTCAGGCCACTTCTACTTCATGTAGGCCGGCGTGCTCACGGGCAGAATAAATCGGAACTCGGCGCCGCCCCCGGGGCCGCGGCCGACCGTGATCGTGCCGCCGTGCGCCTCGACGATGCCCTTGACGATGTAGAGGCCCAGGCCGGTGCCGCCGCGCTTGCTCCCCCGCCAGAAACGGGTGAAGACACGGCCCATCGACTCCTCGGGGATGCCGGGGCCTTCGTCGCTCACGGTGACCGCCGTTCCCATTTCGTCGCTCTTCGCCGGTGCGGATGCCACCTCGATAGTGACGGTTCCCTCGCCGTGGCGCACCGCGTTTTCCAGCAGGTTGCCGAGCACCTGGTCGACCTTGTCCGGGTCGGCCCACACGACGGGCAGCGGCTGGCAGGTGCGGACGAGGAACCGGCCGGGGTTCTCGCCGGACGCGGTGAGCGCCTGGACGTGTCGTTCGACGGCGGCGGAGAGGTCCACGGGCTGGCGGCGCAGCTCCAGGCGCCCCGAGTCGATCCGGGAGATGTCCAGGAGCTCGGTGATCAGACGGGTGACCCGGTTGGCGTCGGCGTAGACGGTCTCCAGCATCAGCCGCTTCTGGTCGTCGGTGAACCGCTCCCACTTGGCCAGCAGCGTGGCGGTGAAGCCCTTCACGGACGTCAGCGGCGAGCGCAGTTCGTGGGCGACGGTTGCGATGAGTTCGGCGTTGCTGCGTTCGTTGCGGCGGCGGGCCTCGGTGCCGCGCAGGCTGACCACCAGCCGTCGTACGGGGCCGGTCGGGCTCTCGCGTACGTAGCGGGCGGAGACGAGGATCTCACGGCCGCCGGGCAGCAGGAGGTTGCGCTCGGGCTGGGCGACGCGGGTGGCGAGCCCGCCGTAGGGGTCGGTCAGCTCCCACCAGCGGCGGCCCTTGAGGTCCTCCAGCGGCAGCGCGTGTTCCAGCGGGCGGCCGAGGGCGGCGGCCCTGGGGACGGCGGTGATCCGTGTGGCGGCGGCGTTGAAGCAGATCACCCGGCCGGTCTCGTCCGCGACGACGAGCCCGTCGGGAAGGTCGTCCGGGTCCAGTGCGTGATCGCCGGATCCGACGCCCGCGACGGTGACGTCCGGGTCCTCGGCGGCGCGCACGACGGCCTCCGCACGCGCCCGCGGTCCGCTCATGCCGACAGCCATTCCCGTACCCCACCTCTCGAACCGGTGCAGTGGGCCCCCGAGTTCGTCACCCTACTAGTCGCCGGTGACGGAGCGACACCCTGCGGGGGTCCTGCGCCGGGAGCAGTGGTGCGGGGTCGTTCAGCCGGCGCTGCGGCGGGGGCGCTGGGCGCGCGCGGAGGCGTACAGGCAGACGGCGGCGGCGGTGGCGAGGTTGAGGCTCTCCGCCCTGCCGTGGATCGGCACCCGCACGACGGCGTCGGCCAGGGCGCGGGTCTCCTCCGGCAGGCCCCAGGCCTCGTTACCGAAGACCCAGGCGGTGGGCCCGCCCATGGTGCCGGCGTCGAGTTCGTCGTCGAGGTCGTCCTCGCCCGCGCCGTCGGCGGCGAGGATCCTTGACCCCGCTTCCCGCAGCCCCCGCACGGCCTGCTCGACGGGCACGCCGACGGCGACCGGCAGGTGGAAGAGCGAACCGACGGACGCGCGCACGGACTTGGGGTTGTACAGGTCCACGGACGCGTCGGTGAGGACGACCGCGTCGGCGCCCGCGGCATCCGCGCAGCGCAGCACCGTGCCTGCGTTGCCGGGATCGCGGACGTTCGCCAGGACGGCGACCAGCTTCGGCCGTGCGGCGATGACCGTCTCGAAGGGCGTGTCCAGGAAGCGGCAGACGCCGATCAGGCCCTGCGGGGTGACGGTCTGCGACACGTCGGCCAGGACCTCGCTGTCGGCGAGGTGGACCCGGGCACCCGCCGCGTGGGCGGCGTCGACGATGGCTTCGTACCGCTCGGCGGCCTCGACGGTGACGAAGAGCTCGATGAGGGTCGGCTCGCCGTCGCTGCCGCGGTGGTCCGCGGCCTCGCGCACGGCCTGCGGCCCCTCGGCGATGAACCTGCGCTCCTTGCCGCGGAAGTTGCGCCTGGCCAGCCGCCGGGCGGCGGCGACCCGTGGCGATCGCGGGGAGATCAGTTCGGGGGTGCCCATGTCGGCGGCGAGCCTCTCTGGTGACGAAGGTGCTGGGTCTGCAACGCACCGGACCCGCAGACGACGTGCGCCTGCGGGTCCGGCTCAAAAGCCAAGAAGTACGGCCTGGATCAGGCGGCCTTCGGGGCGTTGACGTCGCTCGGGAGGGCCTTCTGGGCAACCTCGACGAGGGCGGCGAACGCGTTGGCGTCGTTGACCGCGAGCTCGGCCAGGATCTTGCGGTCCACCTCGATGTTGGCGGCGTTCAGACCCTGGATGAGGCGGTTGTACGTCATGCCGTTCTGGCGGGCCGCAGCGTTGATGCGCTGGATCCACAGCCGACGGAAGTCGCCCTTGCGCTTCTTGCGGTCGTTGTAGTTGTAGACCAGGGAGTGGGTGACCTGCTCCTTGGCCTTGCGGTACAGGCGCGAGCGCTGACCGCGGTAACCGCTGGCGGCCTCGAGAATTGCCCGGCGCTTCTTGTGGGCGTTGACTGCCCGCTTGACGCGTGCCACTTGTTAACTCCTTGTAGCGGGGCCGTGGTCGTACTCACACGGCCCGGAAACGAATTGGTCCCGGTCGGATCGAGGGCGCGTCTCCGGGGTCACCGGGGACGACGGCCTCACTTGCCGAGAAGCTTCTTGATCTTCTTGGCGTCGGCCGGAGCCACGACGACCGTGCCGGACAGCGAGCGGGTCTTCTTGGACGACTTGTGCTCGAGCAGGTGGCGCTTGCCGGCCTTCTCGCGGAGCACCTTGCCGGAGCCGGTGATCTTGAAGCGCTTGCTGGCACCGCTGTGCGTCTTGTTCTTCGGCATCGCGCCGTTCTCTCCTCGTCAGTGGCGCCCCTCTCGGTGCAGGGCACCGGACTTCAGGGGCGTCAGATCTTGGTGGGATTCCGGGGTGGACCCGGGGGCGCCTGGATGGCAGCCCCCGGAGGTCACGCCTCGGAAGGTGTCTCGGCCGGAGCCTCGGAGGTCGCCTCGGCCGGAGCCTCGACAGCCTCTTCCGCAGCTTCGGCGTCATCGTCGGGGGTGTATCCCTGACGCTCCGCCTTGCGGGCGGCCTGGGCCTCACGGGCCTCGGCCATGGCTTCGGTCTTCTTCTTGTGCGGGCCCAGAACCATGATCATGTTCCGGCCGTCCTGCTTCGGGTTGGACTCGATGAAGCCGAGTTCCTCCACGTCCGAAGCCAGACGCTGAAGCAGTCGGAAGCCAAGCTCGGGGCGGGACTGCTCACGACCACGGAACATGATCGTGATCTTGACCTTGTCGCCCTGCTTGAGGAACCGGACGACGTGACCCTTCTTGGTGTCATAGTCGTGCGGGTCGATCTTCGGCCGGAGCTTCATCTCCTTGATGACCGTGTGCGCCTGGTTCTTGCGCGCCTCACGGGCCTTCATGGCCGACTCGTACTTGAACTTCCCGTAGTCCATGAGCTTGCACACGGGCGGACGGGCGGTAGCCGCCACCTCGACCAGGTCGAGGTCGTACTCCTGTGCGAGTTCCAGGGCCTTGGCAAGCGGAACAATCCCGACCTGCTCGCCGCTGGGACCGACAAGTCGCACCTCGGGTACGCGAATCCGGTCGTTGATGCGGGGCTCGGCGCTGATGGATCCTCCTCGGTAGCACCACGCGGCCGCCTGGCGGACAGCCACGTAACGTCTGTTTCGACAGACCAACCGTGCGGGACCATGAAAAAAGCCCCACCGGGACACAGGCGGGGCTCCTGAACTACCGGAACACCGCCGCGGTCAACCGCGGGGCGCATCGGGCGGCTCCATCGTCCGTACGGAACGATGGGCACCACCTGACCGGTGACCCGCCGTCCTGAGGACGGCCAGGTGGGAGATCGGAGCCTCCACTTGTGGGCCGGGCACATAGATGCCCAGCCGGTCGTTACACAAGGTTAGCAGCTCCCCCGGGCGTGCGCTAACCAGTGGTCGTACGCACTCCCGCAGGAGAAGCGGCCCTGCCGTGGGCCTATCGTATGGCGCATGAGTGACGCGACCCCCACCAGTGATTCCCCCGGCTTCGACGAGATGGCCCGCGACATCGCGGAGGTGCCCGCGGTCGAGGTGATCGTGACGGTCGCGGTCAACCTGATGAGCGCCGCCGCCGTGAAGCTCGGACTGACCGAGGACGGCGACGAGCACAAGGACCTCGACGAGGCCCGCAAGCTGGTCCACGCGCTGGCCGGCCTGCTGGACGCGAGCACCACGGAGATCAGTTCCTTCCACGCGGCTCCGCTGCGTGACGGCCTGAAGTCCCTGCAGCTCGCGTTCCGCGAGGCCTCGCTGGTACCGGACGAGCCCGGCCAGGGCCCCGGTGAGAAGTACACCGGCCCCGTCTTCGGCTGAGCCCTCCCGTTCCGTTCTGCCACCTCTTCCCGCCGCTGAGCCCCCTGCCCGTCCCGGCAGGGGGCTCAGCGCGTCCAGGGCCGGATCAGATCCGGACGGGCTCCTCCTGCCGGCCCACGACGGGGTGGGTCAGCCGGTGCGCGAGCGCCGCGATCACCCCGCCGATGAGCGGGGCCACCAGGAACAGCCAGAGCGGGGAGAGCGCCGCGCCGCCGGCGAACAGCGCCGGCCCGGACTGCGCGCCGGGTTGACCGACGTGCCGGTGGGCGGAATGCCCACCGGATCAGCGCGTGAACAGCGCCTCACCGGGAGTGCGCGCGTCGGCCGGGAGCAGCGCCAGGTCCAGGCCGCGGACCAGCCGGGCGCGCAGCACCTCGTCCGCGGCCAGCGACCGCGCGATGCGGCCGGCCGTCTGCGCGGGATCGGCGTCCGCCGCCAGCACCAGGGCGAGGATGCCGTCCGCGCGGCCAGGCCCGAGGTGGGCGCGGAGCACCGCGGGCTCGGCGGCGACGGCGTCACGTACCGCCGCGGTGACGGCGGGGTCGTCCAGCGGGTCGGCGCTGGTGCGGCCCTCGGCGAGGGCGCGCAGAGCGGACCCGGTCAGCTCGAAGGCCACCGGCCCGGCGAGGTCGAGCACCACCGTGTCGGCCTTCTCGTGCACGGCGGCCTGGAGGGCCTGGTGCAGGGGTACGGCGACGGGGCGGGCCTGCGGGTCCCAGCGGGCCAGCGACGCGGTGGAGGTGAAGGCGGGCAGGGCGCGGCGGTCGCCGGCCTGGAGGGTGGGGACGGCCATGTCGCTGGTCTTCTCGCGGCGCAGCCCCTTCTCGTCCTCCTCCACCTCGCCGAGGACGGCCACCACGGGAACGAGGAGCCGGGCCCCCTTGAGGGCTTCGAGCACCGGGCCGACGGCCTTGCGGTCCTCGGCCCAGGCGGCGAGTGCCGCGGTCAGGGCGGGGTCGGCCGTGCCGTCGTCGTCGGAGTATCCGGGGTCCGGAATGTTCTTCTGCGCCACAGGGCGAGCCTAGTGCCTGGGCATTCTCATCCCGCCGACAGGTCGGGCTCAGCCTCCTCTCAGCTGCGGTTCCTAGCGTCCGGGCATGCCCCGACACAGAATCCGCAGATCCGCCCTGTCCGCGTCCGTGACGGCCGCGGTCCTGCTGGCCGGCTCGGCCGCCGGTGGCGCGTATCTGACGGGCAGGTCACCGGATCACGCGCCCGCTGCCGCGGCTTCCGTATCGTCCGTCCCACCGGCTGCGACCGCTCCGGTCGCGGCGACGAGCGAGGAGCCGGTGGTGGATCTCGATACGGAACTGGCCACGGCCGTCGCACCGCTGCTGACCGGTTCGGGCACCGCGGCGGTGTCGGTGGCCGTCCTGGACGGCGGCAGCGGAACGCGTGCGGTGTACGGGGGCGCGGACACGGCGTACGACACCGCGAGCATCGTCAAGGTCGACATTCTCGCGGCCCTGCTGCTCAGGGCCCAGGACGAGGACCGTGAGCTGACCGCCGCCGAGCGCGCTCACGCCGCCCGGATGATCGAGCGGAGCGACAACGACTCCGCCACGGCGCTGCTGACGGCCGTGGGCGGGGCGGCGGGTCTCGACGCCGCCAACGAGCGGTTCGGTCTCACCGCGACGACGGCCGCGAAGGCGTGGGGGCTGACCCGGACCACGGCGGCCGATCAGCTGACATTGCTGCAGGTGGTGTTCGGTACGGGCACGGAGCTGAGTGAGGAGTCCCGGACGTATCTGCGGGGGCTGATGGCGCAGGTCGAGGCCGACCAGCAGTGGGGGGTGTCGGCGGCGGGCAGCGCCTGGGCGCTCAAGAACGGCTGGATGCCGCGTACCGCCACCGGGCTGTGGAACATCAACAGCATCGGGCAGGTGACGGCGGACGGGCGGACCTATCTGGTGGCGGTGCTGTCCGGTGGCCAGCGGACGAAGGAGACGGGCATCGCGCTCGTCGAGGCGGTGGCGAAGGCCGCTGTGGAGGTGGTGCGGACCGGCACCTCGGACTGAGGGCTCTTCAGCGGCGGGGGACGGGCGAGCGGCCGCCCCGGCCGCGCCACAGGACGACGGCCAGGGCCAGCAGGACCGCCCCGAGGCCGCCTGCCGCCGGGGCGAACCAGCCGGCGGGGCCGTCGTCCGCGCGGGGCGGAGTGGGGCCGGAGCCGAAGTACTGCTTTCGGTAGCCGGCCGCGGCGGAGTCGGTGCGCAGACCGGCGGGGCTCAGTGAGCCGCCCGCCTTGATGGCCGCGGCCGGGTCGACGATGCCGTAGCCCCGGGCGTCGTCGCGGCCGGCGGACGGGGAACTGCGGGCGGTGTCCGCGAGGAGCTTCTTGATCTGGGCGGGCGTCAGGCCCGGGTGCGCGGCACGCACCAGCGCGACCGCGCCGGACACGAACGCCGACGCGGCGGAGGTGCCCCACTCCACGTAGTACTTGCGGTCGGGTGCGGGGACGACGATGTCGACGCCGGGCGCGCTGACGGTGGCGTACCAGCGGCGGGTGGAGAACGAGGCGTGGGTGCCGTACCGGTCGACCGCCGCGACCGCTATCACGCCCGGGTAGGCGGCGGGATACGAGATGTGGTCGCCCTTCTCGCCCCCGTTGCCGGCCGACGCGACGACGACCGCGCCCTTCTTCAGTGCGTACTGGATCGCGGCGTCCTCACCGGGCTCGGCGTGCGCGGACACGCTGTCGTCGCCGAGGGAGAGGTTGATGACGTCGGCGCCGTGGTCGGCGGCCCAGCGGATGCCGTCGGCGAGGGCGGTGCCGCGGGACTTGCGGGCCTTGGCGCGGGAGGGGTCGGTCGCTTCGAGGATGACCCGGACGGGCAGGATCTTCGCCTCGGGCGCGATGCCGATGACGCCCTCGCCGCCTCCGCTGCCATGGCCCGCGCCCGCGATGATCCCCGCCATCGCGGTGCCGTGCCTGGCCCATGCCCGGTCGCCGCGTCCGGCGCCGAAACCGATCATGTCCTTGCCGGGGAGCACCTGACCCGTCAGGTCGGGCAGGCTGCCGTCGACCCCGGTGTCGACGACGGCGACGGTGATCCCCTTGCCGCGGGTGGTCTGCCAGGCCCGGTCCGTGTGGAGGGCGTCCAGGCCCCACTGCTGCGCCCGGATGGTGTCCGCCCCGGCCGGGGACGCGGGCAGCAGCGCGAACGCGGTGGCGGCGCAGACCGCGCCGAGGAGCCTGCGGGAGCGGGCGAGGCGGGTCATTCGGGCTTCTCCGTGAGATCGGCGACGGTTCTGCGCAGTCCTCGCTCGACCCGGTCGGCCACGCCCTTGGCCTCGTGCCCGAGGCCGGCCTGCGCGGCCGCGCTCGTCGCGTTCGCCTCCATGGCCTTCGCGGCCGGCTGCGGGTCGGTGACCCCCCGCCCGTCGGCGAACCCGGAGACGGCGAACACCACGACGGGCACCTCGGTCAGTACGTGCACGGTCCAGCTGGCCCGCTGCCGGTCGCCGAATCCGGCGGCGGGGCTGTTCTTCACGGCGTAAGCACGGGGCATCAGGTCGGCGCGCGCTTCGAGGTGCTCACCGGCGTACCGGGAGCTCAGGGCCCGCATCGCCTCGTTGTCGGCCTCGGTGAAGACCAGTCCGACGGTGGTGACGCTGCTGTTCGTCGCGTCGGTGTACGTGGCGCGCAGCAGGCGGGCGCAGCCGACCGGCCGCAGGGTCTTGAGCAGCAGCGGGTCGAGTGCGCCCGTGCAGCCACTGTCCGGGGCCACCGCGATCCTGGTCCAGACCCGGTCGGCTCCGCCGGGTCCCGCGCCGTCGCCCTTGAGCGTCCGGGGGAAGAGCGTGTCGACCGGGACGCTGTGCCAGGCGTCGCGGCCCACGGTGTAGTCGTTGTGGGCCGCGGGGTCGGCCGAGGAGTCGCTGATGAGCCAGCTGCCGGTGGCGGCCCCGCCGATCAGCCCGAGTCCGAGCACGACGCAGACCGCGGCGGCCGCGGTTTTGAAGGAGTGCCGGGGCCGCACCGGCCGGAGCCGGGTGGTGGTCTCGGCCGGTGTCTCCGCCGGGACCTGCGTGTGCGGGGGCCGCTGGGCGTACGGAGCGCCCGGCGCGGAGCGGACCGGCGGGCCGCCGAGTTCCACGGCGCCCACGGGCCGCCGCCGGGTCGCCGCGGGGGGCGTGCCGGGCGGTCGCGGCGGGAAGGCCGGCGCTGCGGGGGACGCGGGTGCCTCGGTGGGCCGGGCCGGGGGCACGGGGCGCAGACGGGCGGTCGTCTCCACGGCGGGCGGCGCGGCCGGGGCCGGCGAGGGGGGCCGCGGCGGGGCGTCGGGACGGGGCGGGGCGGCGGTCTCCGTTGCCCGGTCGGCGGGCTCCGGCGGACGCGGTGGCGGGGAGGTCGGGCGTGGCGGGACAGGAGCGCGCTGCGCCTCGGTACTCATCCGCCCCCCTGGTCCGTTCCGTACCGCACGCGGATCGGCTGCACCGGCAGGCCCGTTGCTCGCCGCGTGCCCGTCACTCTACGGGCTGGGGAGGCCGTGGTGGGAGCGGGCCGCCGCGCCGGACAGGCCCTGGGGGCCGATCTGCGCAGAACGTCCCCCTACCCAGCGGTACAGCCGTCTGGCAAGCTGCGGCCATGACTGCCCGTGCCGCTGACCGGACCCGTTACAACCGGGCCACCGCCCATCTCGACGCCCCGATCGCCGTCGTCGATCTGGAGGCGTTCGACGCCAACGCCGACGATCTCGTACGGCGTGCGGCAGGGAAGCCGGTCCGGGTGGCGAGCAAATCGGTGCGCTGCCGGGCCCTGCTGGAGCGGGTGCTGGCGCGTCCCGGGTTCGCCGGGATCATGTCGTTCACGCTCGCGGAGTCGCTGTGGCTGGCGCGGGCCGGGTTCGAGGACGTCCTGCTGGCCTATCCGTCGGCCGACCGTTCGGCGTTCGCGGAACTGGCCGCGGATCCGAAGCTGGCCGCCGCCGTGACCGTGATGGTGGACGACCACGCGCAGTTGGAGCTGATCGACGCGGCGCGGGCGGGGGGCACGGAGGAGATCCGGGTCTGTCTGGAGCTGGACACCTCGCTGCGGATGCTCGGCGGCCGGGTCCGGATCGGTGCCCTGCGCTCACCGCTGCGCTCCCCCGCCCAGCTGGCGGAGCTGGCCAGGTCCGTCGCCCGCCGCCCCGGCTTCCGGCTGGTGGGGCTGATGGCGTACGAGGGGCACATCGCCGGGGTGGGCGACTCGGTCGCGGGGCGGCCGTTGCGTTCGCGGGCGATCCGGCTGATGCAGGCCACGGGCCGCCGGGAGCTGGCGGCCCGGCGGGCCGAGGTGGTCCGGGCGGTCCGGGCCGTGGCCCCGGATCTGGAGTTCGTGAACGGCGGCGGCACCGGCAGTGTGCAGCACACCGCTGCGGAGCCGGCCGTCACCGAGATCGCGGCCGGTTCCGGTCTCTACGTGCCGCGGCTCTTCGACAACTACACCTCGTTCACGGCGCGCCCGGCGGCCCTGTTCGCCCAGCCCGTGGTGCGGCGGCCCGGGGTGGGCGTGGTGACGGTGCTCGGTGGCGGCTATCCGGCGTCCGGGGCCGCGGGTGCGGACCGGCTGCCGGTCCCGTATCTGCCGGAGGGTCTGCGTTACGACCCGCAGGAGGGCCCCGGCGAGGTGCAGACCCCGCTGATCGGCGCCCCGGCCGACGATCTGCTGATCGGCGACAAGGTGTGGTTCCGGCACGCGAAGGCCGGTGAGCTGTGTGAACGGTTCGACGAGCTCCAGCTGATCGAGGGGGACCGGGTGACGGCGACCGTGCCGACGTACCGGGGCGAGGGCCGCGCGTTCCTCTGAGCCGCCCGACAGCCGCGCACCCGACAGCGGCTCAGGGGGCGACGGAGCTGCCGACGCCCCCGCCGGTCTCGCTGTCGCCGATCGGCCGGATGCCCTTGGTGAGGGTGTCCATGAGGGCGAGCGGCACGCCGTCGGAGCCGGCGTCGAAGGCGTAACGCACGACGACGGGCGACTCGCTGCCGACGGCCGAGGGGAAGACGAGCGACTGCACATAGCCGCCCGGCCCCTTGCCGGTGACGACCCGCCAGCGCACCTGGTACCCGGTGCGCCCGGCCACGCTGACCGGACCGGCGGCGATCTGACGGTGGGACATGATGCCGCCGTGGATGGGCCGGCCGATGATGTCCTCGTCGTACGCACGGTCCGCCGCGGCGACGATGTCCTTCCTGGCGATCGCCTCGGGCGTGGTGGGGTCGGCACCGCCCGCGGTGCGGGTGGTCACCGTGCCGTGGTAGCACATGGCGGAGGAGGTGCCGGGGCAGTAGTAGGCCTCGGAGTCGACGGTGCGCATCGTGAGCATTTCGTCGGTGGGGCGCTCGACCCGCTCCCATCCGTCGGGAATCGGCAGGGTGATGCCGTTGAGCTGGTCGACGAGCACGGTGGGGTCCTCGCCTGCCGGTGAGCCGCTCGGCGACGGGCTGGCGTCACCCGGGGCTCCGTCGGTGGCGGTGCCTGCGGGGCTGGGGGCGGAACTGCCCGTCCGGGTCGCGGTGGGTGCGGAGTCGTTTCCCCCGGTGAGCAGTACCGCGCCCGTCACGGCCACCGCGACGACCACCGCGGCCGCCACCACGAGCGCGATGGTCCTGGCTCCCGTGCCGCCGCCTCCGCCGGCTCCTGGGCGGGGCCCGGACTGCTGGATCACGGTGGCGCCCGTGCGGGTGTGGGCGGTCCAGGCCGTGCCGTCCCACCACCGCTCGTAGCCGGGGGCGGCCGTGTCCGGGTACCAGCCGGGCGGTGTGGGATGGCTCATGGCCCCACTCTAGGTTCCGGGGCCCGGGGCCTCCTACAGCGGTGTGACGTACGCCCCGGAGATGCCGCCGTCGACGAGGAAGTCGGTGGCGTTGACGAACGAGGAGTCGTCGCTCGCCAGGAACGCCACGGCGGCCGCGATCTCGGTCGCCTCGGCGAACCGGCCGAGTGGAATGTGCACGAGCCGTCGGGCCGCCCGCTCCGGGTCCTTGGCGAAGAGCTCCTGGAGCAGCGGGGTGTTGACCGGCCCCGGGCACAGGGCGTTGACCCGGATGCCCTCGCGCGCGAACTGGATCCCGAGCTCGCGCGACATCGCCAGCACGCCGCCCTTGGAGGCGGTGTACGAGATCTGGGAGGTCGCCGCTCCCATCCTGGCGACGAACGAGGCGGTGTTGATGATCGAGCCGCGGCCCTGGCGCCGCATGTAGGGCAGGGCGGCCTTGCAGCACAGGTAGACGGAGGTGAGGTTGACGTCCTGGACGCGCTTCCAGGCCTCCAGCCCGGTGGTTAGGATGGAGTCGTCGTCGGGCGGTGAGATGCCGGCGTTGTTGAAGGCGATGTCGACGGAGCCGTAGGTGTCGTACGCCGCCTTGAACAGGGCCTCGACCTGTTCGGGATCGGTGACGTCGACGCGTACGAAGGTGCCGCCGACCGCTTCGGCGGCCGCCTTGCCCGCGGTCTCGTCGATGTCGCCGCAGACGACGTGCGCCCCCTCGGAGGCGAGCCGGTGCGCGGTGGCCAGGCCGATGCCGCTGCCGGCGCCGGTGATGACGGCGGTGCGGCCGACGAGGCGGCGGCAGATGTACCCGTGGTCCGTGGTCATACCGGTTCAGGCCTCCGTACTGAGGAAGACGTTCTTGGTTTCGGTGAAGGCTGCGAGGGCGTCCGGGCCCAGTTCCCGGCCGAGGCCGGACTGCTTGAACCCGCCGAACGGGGTCCAGTAGCGGACCGCGGAGTGGGAGTTGACGGAGAGGTTCCCCGCCCGGACAGCCTGCGCGACGCGCAGCGCGCGCCCCACGTCGCGGGTCCAGAGCGAGCCGGCGAGGCCGTAATCGGTGGCGTTGGCGAGCCGGACGGCGTCCGCCTCGTCCTCGAAGGGCAGGACGACCGCGACCGGCCCGAAGACCTCCTCGGTGGCGACGGGTGCGTTGTCGGGTACGCCGGTGAGGACGGTCGGCGGGAACCAGAAGCCGGGGCCCCCGGGCGCGCTGCCGCGGATCGCGGTGGCGTCCTCGGGGACGTAACCACGCACCCGGTCCCGTTGCGTGCGCGAGATGAGCGGGCCCATCTGTGTCTTCTCGTCGGCCGGGTCGCCGACGACGACGGCGGCGACGGCCGGGGCGAGGAGCTCCAGGAAGCGGTCGTACACGGTGCGCTGGACGAGGATCCGGGTGCGGGCGCAGCAGTCCTGGCCCGCGTTGTCCAGGAAGGACATCGGGGCGGCGGCCGCGGCGGCTTCGATGTCGGCGTCGGCGAAGACGATGTTGGGGCTCTTGCCGCCGAGTTCGAGGGTGATCCGCTTCACGTGCTCGGCGCACTTGGCCATGATCTGCTTGCCGACCCGGGTGGAGCCCGTGAAGACGATCTTGGCGACTCCCGGGTGCTCGACCAGCGCGTTGCCCGCCTCGTCGCCCGCGCCCGGCAGCACCTGGAAGAGGTACTCGGGGAGGCCCGCTTCCAGGGCGAGTTCCGCGAGCCGCAGTGCGGTCAGCGGGGTGGTCTCGGCGGGTTTCAGGACGACGGCGTTGCCCGCCGCGAGGGCGGGGGCGGTCCCCCAGGCGGCGATCGGCATGGGGAAGTTCCACGGTGCGATCACCCCGATGACGCCGAGGGGTTCGAGCAGGGTGAGGTCGATGCCGCCGGGGACGGGGATCTGCCGGCCGCTGAGCCGCTCCACTCCCCCGGCGGCGAAGTCGAGCAGGTCGCGGACGTTGCCCGCCTCCCAGCGCGCGTTGCCGATCGTGTGCCCGGCCTCCCGGACCTCCAGCCGGGCCAGCTCCTCGGTGTGGGAGTCGACGGCGACGGCGAAGCGGCGCAGGAGCCGGGCCCGGTCGGCGGGGGCGAGCGCCGCCCAGATCCGCTGGGCCGCGGCGGCGCGGGTGACGGCGGCGTCCACCTCGGCGGCCGTGGTGGCGGGGACGGTGGCGAGGAGTTCCTCCGTCGCCGGGTTCAGTACCTGGTGCTCACGGGTCAAGAGGGTCCTCACAGGCGTTCGAAGGAGCGTCGGAGCTCCCAGTCGGTCACCGCTGCGTCGAAGGCGTCGAGTTCGACGCGTGCCATGTTGCGGTAGTGCGCGACGACGTCGTCGCCGAAGGCCTCGCGGGCGATCTCGCTGTGCTCCCAGAGTCCGGCCGCCTCGCGCAGGGTGGTGGGGACGTGGTCGTACGCGGCTGCGTAGGCGTTGCCCTCGCACGGCTCGGGGAGTTCGAGCGCGTGCTCGATGCCGTGGAGGCCCGCGGCGACGAGTGCGGCTACGGCGAGGTACGGGTTGACGTCGCCGCCGGGGAGGCGGTTCTCCAGGCGCAGGGACTGGCCGTGGCCGACGACGCGCAGCGCGCAGGTGCGGTTGTCGTGGCCCCAGGCGACGGCGGTCGGGGCGAAGGAGCCGGGCTGGAAGCGCTTGTAGGAGTTGATGTTCGGCGCGTGGAGGAGGGAGAAGTCGCGCAGGGCGGCGAGCTGGCCGGCCAGGAAGTGGCGCATGACCGGGGACATGGTGCCGTCGGTGTCCGCCATGACGCTGCGGCCGGGATCGCCGGTGGACCGGAGCGAGAGGTGGATGTGGCAGGAGTTGCCCTCGCGCTCGTTGAACTTGGCCATGAAGGTGAGCGCGACGCCCTCCTGCGCGGCGATCTCCTTGGCGCCCGTCTTGTAGACGGCGTGCTGGTCGCAGGTGACCAGGGCCTCGTCGTACCGGAACACGATCTCGTGCTGGCCTGGGTTGCACTCGCCCTTGGCGGACTCGACGGTGAGGCCCGCGCCCGCCATCTCGTTGCGGATGCGGCGCAGCAGGGGCTCGACTCGGCCGGTGCCGAGGAGGGAGTAGTCGACGTTGTACTGGTTGACCGGCGTGAGGTCGCGGTAGCCGCGGTCCCAGGCCTGTTCGTAGGTGTCCTTGAAGACGATGAACTCGAGCTCGGTGCCGACGTGGGCCGTGTAGCCGTGCTCCGCGAGGCGCTCCAGCTGGCGGCGCAGGATCTGGCGGGGCGCGGCGGTGACGGGTGAGCCGTCGGCCCAGGTGAGGTCGGCCGTGACCATGGCGGTGGCCTCGTGCCAGGGCACCCGGCGCAGGGTGGTGAGGTCGGGGCGCATGGCGAAGTCGCCGTAGCCGCGGTCCCAGGAGGACATGGCGTAGCCGTCGACGGTGTTCATGTCGGTGTCGACGGCAAGGAGGTAGTTGCAGCCCTCGGTGCCGTGCGCCACGACCTCGTCGAGGAAGAAGGCGGCGGCGAAGCGTTTGCCCTGGAGGCGTCCCTGCATGTCGGGGAAGGCCAGGACCACGGTGTCGATCTCACCGCCGTCGACGAGGAGGCGGAGTTCCTCGACGGCGAGCGGGGCTGTTCGGTCGGACACGGGTAAATCCTCTCCTCGCGGGCCGACAGATGATCCAAATCTACGGGCGGGGCAAGGGATTTGGATACGGTGCCGGTTCGTTCCGCGTGCCGTGCGAGTGAAGTGAGGCGTCCGATGAACCGTCCTGTGATCGGGATCAGCACCTATCTGGTGGCTTCGGCGCGCTGGGGCGTCTGGGACCTTCCGGCGACGCTCCTGCCCGCCGGTTACGCCCGGCTGGTGCGGGAGGCGGGCGGGGTGGCCGTGCTGCTGCCGCCGGACGCGCCGGAGCTCGCGGCGTCGCTGGTGGCCCGGCTCGACGCGGTGGTGGTGGCGGGCGGGCCGGATGTGGATCCCGCGCGGTACGGGGCGGAGCGTGATCCGCGGACGGGGCCGCCCGCGCCGGAGCGGGACGGCTGGGAGGCGGCGCTGATCGGGGCGGCGCTGGAGTCGGGCACGCCGCTGCTCGGGATCTGCCGCGGGATGCAGGTGCTGAACGTGGCGCTCGGCGGCACGCTGTCGCAGCATCTGGACGGGCACACGGGGCCGGACGGGGCGACAGGTGTGTTCGGTACGCACCGGGTGACGCCGGTCGCGGGGACGCTGTACGCCTCGGTGGCGCCCGGCCCCTGCGACGTACCCACCTATCACCACCAGGCCGTGGACCGGCTCGGCGCGGGGCTGGTGGCCTCGGCGCATGCGGCGGACGGCACGGTGGAGGCGGTCGAGCTGCCGGGGCCGGGGTGGGTGCTCGGGGTGCAGTGGCATCCGGAGATGGGTGACGACGTGCGGGTGATGCGGGCGTTGGTGGCGGCGGCCTCGCTGTCGGGGTGAGGCGGTGTGCGCTCGCTGGACCCGCGGAATCGGCCTCAGGCCCGGGCGGCCGCCCGGGCCCGTGCGGCGTAGCGTGGCGAGCAGAAGAGTGTTCGTCGCCGTCTCGTCGGGCCGCACCTGCCTTGAGCGGGGCCGGCCGTCTGTCCTGCCTTCTTCTCGTGGCCCGGTACCGAGAGGAGGAACGATGTCTGTCACAACAACGGATGAGTTGAAGCAGGAAGCGTTCGCGGGCCGCATGGTCCAGGTGGTGAACGACACCTGCCTGGGTCTGATGGCGGGCCTGGGTCACCAGAGCGGTCTGTTCGACCGGATGGCCACGATGGCGCCGGCCACGAGTGCGGAGATCGCGCGGGCCGCCGGTCTGAACGAGCGTTACGTCCGGGAGTGGCTGGGCGCGATGGTCGTCGGCGGCTTCGTGGACTACGAGCCCGAGCAGGGCACGTACGCGCTGCCGCCCGAGCACGCCGCCTCGCTGACACGGGCGGCCGGGCCGGACAATCTGGCGAGGATCGCGCAGGACTTCGGCATGATGGGCGAGGTCGAGCAGCAGGTGCTGGAGGCGTTCCGTACCGGGGGCGGGCTGCCGTACTCGGCGTACCCGCGGTTCCAGGACCTTCAGGCGGAGGAGTCCGGTGAGGTCTTCGACCTGGCTCTCGTGAACGGGATCGTGCCACTGGTGCCCGGTCTCACGGAGCGACTGCGCTCGGGCATCGAGGTGCTGGACATCGGTACCGGTCATGGCCACGCGGTCAACGTCCTGGCCCGGGCCTTCCCGGCGAGCCGTTTCCAGGGGCTCGACATGTCCGAGGAGGGCATCGCCGCCGCGCGTGCCGAGGCCGCCGCGCTGGGGCTGGCCAACACCGCCTTCGACATCGGCGACTGCGCCGAGGTGTCGGGCTCGTACGACCTGATCACGGCGTTCGACGTGATCCACGACCTGGCCCGGCCGGCGCGTGCGCTGGCCTGTGTCGCCGCCGCGCTGGCCGAGGACGGTGTGTTCCTGATGGGGGACATCGCGGCGTCCAGCCGTCTGGAGGAGAACATCGACCACCCGCTGGGCCCGGCCCTGTACACGTTCTCGGTGTTCTACTGCATGTCCGTCTCGCTGGGCGAGGGCGGTGAGGGCCTGGGCACCGTCTGGGGTGAGCAGACGGCCCGCAAGATGCTCGGTGAGGCCGGATTCGGCCGGATCGACACCCAGCGGGTCAAGGGCGACATCCTGAACGTGTATTACGTGGCGCAGCGCTGAGCGGTGTCCGCGCGGTCAGCCGTCGAGCCCCTGGCCGGGCCGGCGCCGCAGCCAGTCCACCGCCGCCGCGCCCTGGGCCGCCTGGAACGCCCTGAGCGTCGGCAGCCCCGGCGGGTCCGGGCGCAGCGAGTTCGCGACGAAGTAGCCCGCCAGCGCGGCGAGTACGGCGGTGACGCCGGCGGGGTCGGCGTCCCGGCCGAGCGGGTGCGCGGTGAAGACGGCCTCCGGGTCGGGGCCACCCTGGGCCGCGATGCACGGCAGCATCGTCACCAGTTCGAACCAGGGCGCCGCGCGCAGCGCGTGGGGCCAGTCGACGAACACGACGCGGTCCTCGGTGAGCAGGATGTTGTCGGCGCGCAGGTCGCCGTGGACGAGGCTGTCGCCGGAGGCAGGCCCCTCCCAGCCGGACTCCAGTTCCGCGAGTGCGCCCATCCGGCGGGCCGCCCAGGGGTCCAGCCGTGCGGTGTCGCCCGCCGCGTGCAGGGTCCGCCAGCCGGTGAACATCGTGGTCTTGCCCACGGCGGCGGGGGGTGCGTCGACCGGGGCGGGGGTGAGGGTGCGCGACAGGTCGCCGACGGCCGCCAGGACGCGGTCCAGCTCGGCCGGATCCCAGGGGACTCGGGGCTGGCGACCCTCGATGTCCTCCAGGACGAGGGCGACACAGGTGCCGTCGTCGTACGAGCCGAGCAGCTTCGGTACGGGCGCGTGCGGCGGGAGCGCCGCCGTGTTCCGGGCCTCGGCGCGGTGCTGGTCCGGGCTGTCGGGGTTGACCTCGGCGCTCACGGCCTTCACGAAGGCGCGGCTGCCGTCCGCGAGCCGGACCCGGGCGGCAACCCCGGGCGAGAAGCCACCGCTCTGGCTGCGGGCCTCGACGACCGGCGCGCCCAGGATGTCCTGGACGGCGTTGCGTACGGTGTCGGGCAGGTCGGCCCAGTGGTGGCGGACGCCGGTGGCGGGCGGTGCGGTCACGGTCATGCGCCCATCCTTCCGGCGTGGCCGGTGGGCGGGCCAGCGGATTTCCGGCGGCTGTGACCCGTGCGCCCCAACCTCACAGGTCACCGGATTCCGGATCTCCCGGGCGCGGGGCTGTGCGACCGCCCGCCCCAGGGCACCGCGCTCCCGCGGAGTGCGGCCCAGCGGATCACGGACGCTTGGGGCGGGCCCCTGCGCATGTTGTCGGTGGCATGACCTAGTCTTCGCTCACTCGTCACACGTGCAGCACAAGTCGCACACATCGACTGTCACCTGATAGCTGCACCTAGTGGCCCCACACTCGCTCCGGGGGTTCGAACTATCGTGCGTATACGCACTCTCCCGGCCGCCACCGCACTGGCGGTCCTCTTCAGCTCGGCGGTACTCACCGCCGCACCGGCGTACGCCGACACCACCAGGCCCATCGCGGTCTCGGACGCCGACGACACGGTCGTCGACGGCGTTCACCAGCGGCTGTACTTCAGCGACCGGTACAACAACAAGATCGTCGTCACTGACTACACCGGCAAGGCCGTCGCCACGCTCACCGGCCTGCCCCAGGTCCGTGACCTCGAACTGAGCCCGGACTCGGGCACGCTGTACGCGGCGGTCTACGGCGCCGACAAGATCGTCGCCATCGACACCGCGACCCTCACGCAGACCGCCGAGTACCCGACCGGCGACAAGACCATCCCCTCCCGGCTCGCCTATGCCGACGGCAAGCTGTGGTTCGGATACGGGGACCAGTGGGACTCCGGGCTCGGTTCCGTCGACCTGACGGCCGAGACGCCCACGGTGACGCTGGACCTGGCGGCCGGACACGACTTCGCAAGCCCGCCCGAGCTCTACGCGAACCCCGCCAACCCGGGCACGCTGCTTGCCCTCGACTCGCACATCAGCTCCGCCCCGATCGTCGTCTACGACACCTCCTCCGGTACCCCGGTCATCCGCGTGTCCGCCGAGAAGGGAGGCTTCTACAGGGACGCGGCCCTCACGCCGGACGGCCAGAACGTCGTCGTTGCGGGGCCCGGGAATCGGGCGCTCACCGAGTACCGGCTCTCGGACCTGGCACAGGTGCGCACCTACCCCGTCCCCGACCAGCCGGAGACGGTCAGCGTCGCTCCGGACGGCACGGTCGCGGCGACCGTCCTCGACACCGACGACCTCGGGGACACGTACGTCTTCGCCGGCGGCAGCGGCAAGCCCGCCAGCGTGCGCAACCTGTCGCACCAGTGGATGCCCTGGTTCGGACACTCGATGAACTGGTCGGCCGATGGCCGGAAGCTGTTCGTGCTGACCGGGTCCTCCGAGTTCACCCAGTTCCATGCCATCGACGAGCCCCGCAAGTACGTCGGGACGCTCAAGGTCGATGCCCCCGCCACCGCCACCCGCGCGAAGTCGCTCACCGTCAAGGGCTCACTCACCGCCGCCCTCGCGCTGCCCGCCGGGACCCCGCTGGCCGTCACCCGCACCGACATGGAGTCGCCGAAGGGGAAGTCGCTCGGCACCAAGCGGCTCGGCACGGGTGGCAAGTTCTCCTTCACGGACACCCCGCCGGCCGGCAGCAAGGTCACGTACACGGTGAGGTACGCCGGTGACGCCACGCACACCTCGGCCACCGCATCGGACACCGTCAACGTTTCCCGCGCCACGCCCACACTGACGCTGAACAACAACGGCAAGGTGTACGGCTATGCCAAGAAGGTCGCGTTCACGGCGCACCTCGGCACGACGTACAAGAACCGCACGGTCGAGATCTGGGCCGACCCGTTCGGGGCGGACAAGCCGAAGAAGCGGGTGAGGACCGGCACGGTCAACTCCAGGGGCAACCTGTCGGTCACCCTGACCATGACCCGGGACACCACGGTCACCGCCGTATTCAAGGGCGACGCCCGCTACGCCCCGAAATCGGCCAAGTCCACCGCGTACGCCCGGGTGAAGGTCTCGACGGTGCTGTCCAAGCACTACAAGACCGGCAAGATCGGCTCCACGACGTACCGCTACTTCCACAAGAACACCAACGTCATCTCCACGACGACGATGAGCTACTACAAGGGCCGCAAGCAGCGGCTCGAACTCCAGATGTACTACCAGGGCAAGTGGTACGACGGGGCCTCCGAGTACTTCAAGCTCGGCACCAACGGAAAGTCGGCCGTCAACCTGGGCCACTCCGGCAAGTCCGGCATCCGCGCCCGCGTGCGCTCCTCGTACGTCAACTCCGCTTCCGGAGACACCATCAACTCGACGACGCACGGGAGCTGGACGTACTTCATATTCACCAGCTGATGCACGGCCGACGTCTCACGAGGCTGTGACGTCAGGGGCGCGTCTCCTACCCGGGGCGCGCCCCACTGCTGTCCCCCCTTGCGCTCTCCGCCTCCGAAGCAGCGTGTGATCAGACTGCGTGACGTCCCGCCGGCCGCGGTCAACCCAAGCGGCCTGCATGCCCGACAAGGCCGCCTGGTTGACCGCGGTCAGCCGTTGCCGTCCGGGCGGCCGGGCAAAGCGCGGCCGCCCGGACGTCGTTGACCGTACGGGCGCGGGGCTCGGGCAGTGCGGCGACCAGCCGCAGTACGGCGCTGCGGCTGACGGGTACTCCGAAGACCCGGGCCATCCTTGCACCGGCCCGGCCTGCGAGCGCGAGGCCGACCGCGGCCGGCATCTGACGCAGGCGCTCGCTCCGCCGACTGTGCCGTCGGTTCAGCCCCGGCACCTGCTCGACGAACGTCAGCCGTCCGCACGAAGCGTTGGGCAGCAGAACCGGCGGACGTGCAGACAGACGACCACCCGCCGCCCCGCAGTAGGCACGTCGGCTGGAAAACCGCAGGTAGGAGCTGTGTACCCGGCTCGACCAACTCCCGCAGTCCGGACATCCCGAGCCGATCGTCGTCACGCGGACCTCGATACGTATCGCCTTGTTGTTCACGTCTGCCGTCCACCGACAGCACTGCCACGTCCGCGATCGAGGGGCGCTCCCCGTGAGACCACGCCCCACGACCGAAGCCGCGCTACGCTCCGTCCGCCCGGCGAAAGACCAGGTCAGACAGCGAAATCCTGCTGGAGTACCAGGCCGTGTTTCGAAAGTAGCGCCGTCCGCCCGGAGGGCGGGCCGGGCGGCGTCTGGTGCGTGCGATCGCAAGGCGCCGGGAAGTCCTCGTAGCGGAGCTACCAGGGCTTTTCGGCAACGCCGCGAGCAATGGGGTCTCCCCTGCTCGAGCGAAGCCGAGAGCTCCGGGAAGTGCCAGACGCCGCCCGGCAGGCGGGACTTTCGAAACACGCCCTAGTCCGCGGGCGCGCTCGACCGCGTCAGGGAGAGCAGGTCGCGGGCCGGGCCCGTGGGGCGGTGGCCCGCGGGCCAGACGGCGCGGAGCTGGCGGCGCAGGCGGACCCCGGCGATCGGCACCTTGACCAGGCGCCGGGCCGAGAGTTCCTCACCGAGGGCCAGTTCGCTCAGGACGCAGGGTCCGGCGCCGCTCTCCGCCGCCCCCTTCACCGCCGTGGTGGAGGAGAGCTCCAGGAGCGGCTGGGCCAGTCCCCCGTGCACAGCGAGGGCGGCGTCCAGGACCTGGCGGGTGCCGGAACCGTGCTCGCGCAGGATCAGCGGGGTCGCGGCCAGCTCCTGCGGGGTCAGCGGGGTGCGGCGACGGGCCCACGCGTGCGAAGGCGCGACCACGACGACCAGGCGGTCGTGCGCGATGACCGTGCCGTCGAGCCCCTCCGGCACGGACAGGCCCTCGACGAAGCCGAGATCCGCCTCGCCGGTCAGCAGGCGCTGCGCCACCACCGCGGAGTTGCCGGCGAGCAGCGAGACCGCGGTGTCGGGCCGCGCGCCGCGCAGGGCGATCAGCCAGCCCGGGAGCAGGTACTCGGCGATGGTCATGGACGCGGCTACCCGCAGCCGGGAGTCGCGGCGGTCGCGCAGCGCCTGGGCGCCCGCGTCGAACGCCTCGGCTGCCTCGACGATCCGGCGAGCCCAGTCGGTGACGAGCGCTCCCGCGTCCGTGAGGCGGGAGCCGCGGGGCGAGCGGTCGACGAGGGCGAGGCCGAGCTGCCGCTCCATCGAGCGGATGCGGCTGCTGGCGGCGGGCTGGGTAATGCCCACGTCGCGGGCGGCACGTCCGAGGCTGCCGTGCCGGGCGACGGCGAGGAGCAGCTCCAGCGCGCCGAGATCAGGTACCCGGTGGGAGAGGAGTGCAGGCGCGTCGCTGGTCATAAGCCCACCTTATGACCTCATAGGCCGGGACTCCCTGGTGGGGGACGTTCCGGGCGCCGAGAATCGTGGCATGGCCATCTTTCCGCAGACCCGCACCGCTCCCCCGTACGCCGCCGCCCGGCGGCCGGCCCTGCGGCACTTCGGTCCCAACTGGTACGCGACCGTCATGGGCACCGCGATCGTCGCGAGTGCGGGCGTCGCGCTGCCCGTGCACGTCCCCGGGCTGCGGGCGGCCTGCGCGGCGGTGTGGGTGCTCTCCGCGGTCCTGCTCGCCGCCGTGCTGACGGCCCGTGCCGGGCACTGGGCAGCGCACCGCGACCAGGCCCGCGCCCATCTCCTGGATCCGGCGGTCGCGCCGTTCTACGGCTGCCTCTCGATGGCCCTGCTGGCCGTCGGCGGGTCCGGGATGGTGGTCGGCCGGGACGTGATCGGCCATCAGGCGGCCCTGGCCCTGGACGTGGTGCTGTTCACCGTGGGCACGCTGACCGGGCTGGCCGCCGCCGTGGCGATTCCGTACCTGATGATCGTGCGCCACCGGCCGGAGCCGGGCACCGCGTCCCCGGTGTGGCTGCTGCCGGTGGTGGCGCCCATGGTGTCGGCCGCGCTCGGGCCGCTGCTGGTGGCGGAGCTGCCCGAGGGACAGTGGCGGGAGGCGCTGCTGCTCGCCTGCTACGCGATGTTCGGGCTGAGCCTGCTGGCCACGCTGGTCATGCTGCCGCTGATCTTCGCCCGGCTGGTCCACCGGGGCCCGCTGCCGCTCGTGCTGACGCCCACCCTGTTCCTGGCGCTCGGCCCGCTGGGCCAGTCGACGACCGCGGTCAACGCGCTGGCCGATGTGGCACCGGGTGCGATCCAGACCCCGTACGCCTCCGCGTTCGGTGCGTTCGCCGTGCTGTACGGGGTGCCGGTGATGGGGTTCGCCCTGATGTGGCTGGCCCTGTCCGTCGCCCTGGTGGTGCGGGCGGTGCGGGGCGGGATGACGTTCTCCATGACGTGGTGGGGCTTCACCTTCCCCGTCGGTACGTGTGTGACGGGGGCCGCCGGTCTGGCCCGGCACACCGGTCTGACGGCGTTCACCTGGCTGACCGTCGCCCTCTACGTGCTGCTGGTCGCGGCCTGGGCCGTGGCCGGGGCGCGCACGGTACGGGGGCTGCTCAGCGGGGTGCTGCTCGCGGCGCCGCAGAAGCCTGCGCCGGTGGCGGTCCCCGCCGTCTGAGCGCCGCCTCGCCGGGGACGCCTCAGCGCCGCGGGTCGAACGTGGCGTCGATGTGCTCGGCGACCGCGACCACCAGCAGGCGGGTGCCGGGTACGGTGGCCCGCCAGCGGTGGCGCACCCCGCCCGAGAGGAACAGCGTGTCGCCGCGCTCCAGCCGGTAGGCCTGTCCCTCGGCCTCCACCTCGGCGGCGCCCTCCGCGACGTACATCACCTCGTCGTTGCGGTGCTGGAACTCGCGCCCGAGGTCGAGTTCCCCGGTGAACTCGAGGGCACTGAGCTGATGGCGGCCGCGCACCACCCTGCGTACGCCGTCCTCCTGCCCGCCGCGCACGACATCGACCGCGCGTGCGGAGTCCGCGGCGGCGCGCAGGCGGGCGGTGGTGGTCTCCAGGGCGTCGGCGACCCGGTCCAGGGAACGGGCGCTGGGTCTGGCCCGTTCGTTCTCGATCTGGCTGAGGAACGGTACGGACAGACCGCTGCGTGCGGCGACCGCGGCCAGGGTGAGTCCCAGGGATCTGCGCTGTCGGCGGACCGCGGCGCCCACCCGGAGTGTTTCCTTGTCGTCCATGTCCGGCTCCCTCCCGACTCGCCATCCTTCCGGCTGCGAGCACCTTACGCACTCCGTTACGCGAGGTCGGCCGGGAAAGAGTCGTCCGGACAGCCGGAAAGGGGTGGGCCCCGCCGTCGGCGGGGCCCACCCCTTTGCGTGTCACACCCCCTGGCGGGGGCGCCGGCGCCGTTACTGCTGAGGCGCCATCTTGTCCGCGATGCCCGGATTCTTGTCCATCCAGGCCTTCACGGCTTCCTCCTCGTGCCCCGCACCGTGCTTCTGGATCTGGTTCTCCAGGCCGGCGAGCTGGTCCTCGCTGAGCTTGAAGTCCTTGAACCACTTGGTGAGCTGCGGGTAGTTCTCCGGGAAGGCCTTGGAAGCGATGGTGTGCAGCCGGTCGCCGTCACCGAAGGCCTTCTTCGGGTCCTGGAGCTTGGTCATCTTGTACTCGCTGTACGCCCAGTGCGGGGTCCACAGCACGACGGCGATGGGCTCCTTCTTGGCGTACGCGCGCTTCAGCTCGGCCAGCATGGCCGGCGTGGAGCCGTCGACGACCTCGTACTCCTTGTCCAGGCCGTAGCTCGGCAGCACGTTCTTCTTGAGGTTCTCCATCGTGGCGGTGCCCGGTTCGATGCCGATGATCCGGCCCTTGAACTGCGAGCTCTTGCCCTTCAGGTCCGCCAGGGACTTCACGTCCTTGACGTAGTCGGGCACCGCGATCTCGATGGAGGTCGGGCCGTACCACGAGCCGATGTCGGTCAGCTTGGTGCCGTACTTGTCCCAGTAGTTCTTCTGGGTGTACGGCAGCCAGCCGTCGAACTGCACGTCGATCTGGCCGCGGGACATCGCGGCGTACATCGGGCCGACCTCGAACTGCTTGAGGTTGATCTTGTAGCCGCGGTCCTCCAGGACTGCCTTCCACAGGTACGTGGCGGCGATGTCCTCCTCCCAGGGGAACCAGGCCATCTCCACGGCACGGTCACGCTCGTCCTTGCCGTTCGCGCCCTTGGACGAGGCGGCCTTCTTGACCGGGGTCCACTTGTCGGCGACGCCGGGGTTGGCCTTCAGCCAGGTCTGGACGGCCTCCTGCTCCTTGCCCGAGCCGCTCTTCTGGATCTGCGCCTCGAGACTGGTGAGCTGGTCCTCGGTCATCTTGAAGCTCTTGAGCCAGTTGCCGACCTCGGGGTTGTCGGCCGCGAAGCCCTTGCGGGTCAGCGTGTGGATGCCGTCGCCCTTGCCCCAGAGGTTCTTGGGGTCCTTGAGCTTGGTGAGGTCGTACTGGTTGTACGCCCAGTGCGGCGACCAGAGGGGAACGACGATCGGTTCCCTCTTGGCGTACGCGCGCTTCAGCTCGGCCAGCATGGCCGGCGTGGAGCCGTCGACGACCTTGTACTCCTTGTCCAGGCCGTAACCCGGCAGGATCTTGTCCTTGAGCAGGCCCGTCTCACCGGCGCTCGGCTCGATGCCGACGATCCGGCCCTTGAAGTCGGACGCCTTGCCCTTGAGGTCGTCGAGGGAGTCGACGCCCTTCACGTACGAGGGGACGGCGAGCTCCAGCGAGGTGGGGCCGTACCAGGAGCCCATGTCCTCGAGGCGGTCCTTGTACTTCTTCCAGTACGAGGCGTGGGTGACCGGCAGCCAGGAGTCGGTCTCGAAGTCGATCTGACCGCCCGCCATGCCGGTGTACAGCGCGCCGGCCTCGTACTGCTTGACGTCGACCTCGAAGCCGCGCTGCTCCAGCAGCTCCTTCCACAGGAAGGTGGAGGCGATGCCTTCGTCCCACGGGATGTAGCCCATGCTGATCTTCTTGCCGGCCCCGATGTTCTTGGGGTCGGAGCTCGCGGTGTCGTCCGAGTCCGAGGAACCGAACATGCCCATGCCGCCGGCGACGAGCGCGAGGACGACGATGCCGACCATGGCGACGACGGGCTGCGGGCGGTAGTTCCACACCTTGAGTCCGCCGGTCACCGACTGCGCCTTGGCGAGTGCGCGGCGGGCGAGCGGGGAGACCTCGCGGCCCAGGGCGCTGGTCATGCGGTCCAGGTACATCGCCAGGACGACGATGGAGACGCCTGCCTCGAAGCCGAGGCCCACGTCGACGTTGCCGATGGCGCGGTAGACGGAGCCGCCGAGGCCGCCGCCGCCGACCATGCCGGCGATGACCACCATGGACAGGCCCAGCATGATGACCTGGTTGATGCCCGCCATGATCGTGGGAAGCGCGAGCGGCAGCTGCACCCGCAGCAGGGTGTTGCGTGAGGTCGTGCCGAACGCCTCGGCCGCCTCGACGAGTTCACCGTCGACCTGACGGATGCCGAGCTCGGTCATCCGGACGCCCGGGGGCAGCGCGAAGATGATGGTGGCGATGATTCCGGGGACGACGCCGACACCGAAGAAGATGACGCCGGGGATCAGGTAGACCATGGCGGGCATGGTCTGCATGAAGTCGAGGACCGGCCGGGTCACCGCGCTGACGGTCTTCGAGCGGGACGCCCAGATTCCGAGCGGGATCGCCAGGACCAGCGTCACGATGGTCGCGACGAGCACCAGGGTGAGGGTGTCCATCGCTTCGTCCCACAACTCGACGGAGTCGATGAGGGCGAAGCCGACGAACGCGAGCACACCGGCGAGCAGGCCGCGCAGCCACCAGGCGATGACGGCGACAATGCCCGCGAAGAGCAGGGGGGCGGGGGCGGAGAGAACGGCGGCGATGCCGTCGAACATGCCGCTCACGATGGAGCTGATGGCGTCGAAGAGCCAGGCCAGGTGGGTCTGGAGCCAGTCGACGGCTGAGTCGACCCAGTCGCCGAGGTGGAGCCTAAACACTGGCCACCTTCTTCAGCGTGGTCTGGGCGTCCGCAGGAGCCTCGGCGGGCGTCATCGGCTCACCGAGCACGGCGAGCAGCCGGGCGCGGGGCACGACGCCGATGAGCTTGCCCTTGTCGTCGGTCACGGCGACCGCGACACCACTCTGCGAGCAGGGCGTGAACAGCTCGATGATCGGGGTGGACTCGACGACGGTGGCCGGTGCCTCCCGAAGGACGTCGGCGGGCGTACGCAGTTCCTTGCCGTCGTCCGTCGTGGTGCCCATCACGGTGTGCGGCTCGGCCATGATGGCGCCCGCGGTCAGCACCCGGGAGCGGTCGACGTCCTGGGTGAAGGAGGCGACGTAGTCGTTGGCCGGCGTGACGAGGATGTCCTCGGCGGTGCCGAGCTGGACTATCTCGCCGTCGCGCATCACGGCGATGCGGTCGCCGAGGCGCATGGCCTCGTTGAGGTCGTGGGTGATGAAGACGATGGTCTTCTTCAGCCGCTTCTGCAGTTCCAGGAGCTGGTCCTGCATGTCGCGGCGGATCAGCGGGTCGAGCGCGCTGAAGGACTCGTCCATCAGGAGCAGGTCGGCGTCGGTGGCGAGCGCACGGGCGAGGCCCACGCGCTGCTGCATCCCGCCGGACAGCTCGTCGGGCCAGGACTTCTCCCAGCCGGCGAGGCCGGTCATCTCCAGCGCTTCGGTGGCGCGGCGGTTGCGCTCGGCACGCGGCACACCCTGCACCTCGAGGCCGTAGCCGGCGTTCTCCAGGACGCTCCTGTGGGGGAAGAGCGCAAAGTGCTGGAACACCATGCTGATCTTGGTGGAGCGGACATGGCGCAGCTCGGCGGGGCTCAGGGCGGTCAGGTCCTGGCCGTCGAAGAGCACCTTGCCGGCGGTGGGCTCCAGCAGCCCGTTGAGCATGCGCAGCAACGTGGACTTGCCGGACCCGGACAGACCCATCACGACGAAGATCTGGCCCGGTTCCACGGTGAACGATGCGTCGATCACCGCTGCGGTCGTTCCGTCGGCGCGCAGCGCTTCGCGGTCCGTGCCGCTTTCGAGCTTCTGCACGGCTTGATCGGGTCGTCTGCCAAATACTTTGTACAAGTGTTCGGCTTGCAGCCTTGACACATACACCTCACGCGTTGAACCGAAAACGGTCTGCCACCCCCTCCGGCAGACCGTGGAGCGGTGCGGATTCGGTCCGCATGGCACGTGCACTAGTTGAAAATGCGACGTGGTCCGCTCCGGTGGCGCGCCTGCCCCCGCTTACGTGAAGCAAACGCAAGAGTGACCCAGCTCACAAAAGACCGGCCGGAGTTCGGGAACCGCGTCCGCGGCGGCCACTGTCGGTGGGGTGCGGCATCATCGGGGTGTGACGCGACGCCTGATGCTCCTCGACACCGCCTCCCTCTACTTCCGCGCCTACTTCGGGGTGCCCGATTCGGTGCGCGCACCGGACGGGACGCCGGTCAACGCCGTGCGCGGGCTGCTGGACTTCATCGGCCGGCTGGTCCAGGACCACCGGCCGGACGATCTGGTCGCCTGCTGGGACGCGGACTGGCGGCCGCAGTGGCGGGTCGACCTGATCCCCTCGTACAAGGCGCACCGTGTCGCGGTGGAGACGGGCGCCGGGCTGCCGGACGAGGAGGAGACACCCGACACGCTGGCCCCGCAGGTGCCGGTCATCGCGGATGTCCTCGACGCCCTGGGCATCGCCCGGGTCGGCGTCGCGGGATACGAGGCCGACGACGTGATCGGCACGCTGACCGGCCTGGCGACCGGCCCGGTCGACATCGTCACCGGCGACCGCGACCTCTACCAGCTGGTGGACGACGCCCGCGAGGTGCGGGTGCTCTACCCGCTGAAGGGCGTCGGCACCCTCCAGATGACGGACGAGGCCTGGCTCCGCGAGAAGTACGGGGTGGACGGCTCCGGATACGTCGACCTGGCCCTGTTGCGCGGCGACCCGAGCGACGGACTGCCGGGCGTTCCCGGCATCGGCGAGAAGACCGCGGCGAAACTGCTGGACGCGTTCGGCGACCTGGCCGGGATCATGGCCGCGGTCGACGACCCTGCCGCCAAGCTGACGCCCTCGCAGCGCAAGCGGCTCGACGAGGCCCGTGACTACGTGGCCGTCGCGCCGACCGTGGTCCGGGTCGCCGGTGACGTACCGCTGCCGGACTTCGACCCCGCGCTGCCCCGCGAACCCCGCGATCCCGCCACGCTCGAAGCGCTTGCGGACCAGTGGGGACTGGGCGGGGCGCTGCAGCGCCTGCTCTCCACACTCACCGCCTGAAGTGTTAGGTTAGGTGACCCTAAGGCCAATGATCCCGTGTATGGGCCATCGGTCCGGTATCCGGAGCAGGGAGACAACCTCGTGGCAGAACGACCGGCGCGGCGGGCACCCAAGGCGCAGGGTGCGCAGGTCCTGCGCACCGAGCAGATCACCCCGCACATGATCCGGGTGGTGCTCGGCGGTGACGGTCTCGCCGACTTCACGCTGTCCGGCTTCACCGACCACTACGTGAAGCTCTGCTTCGCCCCCGAGGGCGCCGACTACGCGCACCCCTTCGACATGGCCCGCATCCGCGAGGAGTTCCCGCGCGAGCTCTGGCCCACGACGCGTACGTACACCGTGCGCTCCTGGGATCCGGAGAGCCGGGAGCTGGCGATCGACTTCGTGGTGCACGGCGACGAGGGCCTCGCCGGCCCGTGGGCGGCGCGTGCGGCGGCGGGCGACCAGGTGACCTTCCTGGGCCCCGGCGGCGGTTACGGCCCCGACGCCTCGGCCGACTGGCACCTCCTGGTGGCCGACGAGAGCGCCCTGCCGGCCGTGGCCGCGGCGCTGGAGCAGATGCCCGCGGGCGCGGTGGCGCACGCGTTCATCGAGGTCGCCGACGCCTCGGAGGAGCAGAAGATCGCGTCGCCGGACGGCGTCGAGGTCACCTGGCTGCACCGGGGCGAGCGCCCGGTCGGCGAGGCGCTCACCGCCGCGGTGAAGGAGCTGGAGTTCCCCGCGGGCGACGTCCAGGCGTTCGTCCACGGCGAGGCGGGCTTCGTCAAGGAGATCCGCCGCCACCTGAGGCTCGACCGCGGGATCCCACTGCCGCAGCTGTCGATCTCCGGCTACTGGCGGCTCGGCCAGAACGACGACACCTGGCGCTCCGTCAAGCGCGAATGGAACGAGCAGGTGGAGCGCGAGCAGGAGCGCGCCGCGTAGTTCCTGACGACGAACCCCACAGTGCCCCGGTCCGCGGACCGGGGCACCGTCATGCGCTCCGGGGCCCCGGGCCCGTGACGGGAAGTGCGGCGCCCGTGGGCTCAGTCGCCCGTCGGTGAGCAGCCCGGACATCGATGTGCTGCGCGCGGCCCGGGAACGCGGAGCCCGGCGCGGGAGCGGACTCCCGGGCCGGGCGGGCCGTGCGGTGGCGGACCGTTGAGGGACCGCCCGTCAGACGGACTTCTGGTACGAGCGGAAGGTACGGGTCGACAACCAGACCGCGATCACGGCGAGCACCAGCAGCGCTCCCCCGCGGCTGAGCACCAGGCTCCGGTCCGGATCCGCCGTGAGCGCGGAGCGTCCTGCCACCATCGCCCAGTTGACCGGATTGAAGTCGGCGATGTGCCGCATCCAGGACGGCATCTGGCTCGCGGCCATGAAGGAGGTCGAGAGGAAGGTCAGCGGCAGAAGCAGAAAGGTGTTGATGCCGATGATCGACTCCCGCTGGCGGACCAGCATGCCGAGGGCGTTGGAGAGCGCGCCGAAGACCGTGCCGAGCAGGATCGAGGCGAGGACCAGGATCAGCAGCCCGCCCGCTCCGCCCGGGTAGGTGGCGCCCGCGGCCCGGCCGAGCAGGACGATGATCACGGACTGCACGGCCGTGCTGATGCCGTTCTGTACGACGTTGGCGTTCATCAGCGCGTTGCGGCTGACGGGCGTCGTCAGGAAGCGGTTGAGCGTGCCGCGCTCGATCTCCTCCAGGGTGCCCATGCCGGCCCACATGCTCGACCCCAGAGCGCTCATCACGACGATGCCGGGGATCAGGTAGTCCAGGTAGGACGTGGTGCCGAAGCCGCCGAGTTCGACGACCTTCTTGAAGAGGTTGCCGAACAGGAACAGCCAGATCACCGGCTGGATCAGCGAGATCACCAGGAAGACCGGCTGCCTGAGGATCGCCGTCAGCTGGCGCTGGGTCATGTACCAGGTCTGGGCGAATGCCTGACTGCTCATCGGGTGCCTCCTGCGGCGGCCGGGGCGGGGAAGCTGTCCGGGATCGTGGCCTCCGCCTCGGAGAAGCGGCGGCCGGCGTACCGCAGATAGACGTCGTCGAGGGAGGGGCGGGGGGCCGGGGGGGGCGGCCCCCCCCCCCCCCCCCCCCCCCCCGGCCCGCGGCCCCCCCCCCCCCCCCCCCCCCCCCCCCC